>CAZPIL010000196.1:0-3461 GCA_964586705.1 uncultured Nitrososphaera sp.
AGGAAGGGCTACAAGTCGCTTGAAAGGCTGAAGTCAAATCCGAGCAGAATGCTTGTTACCCTTCTCGTAGGAAACAATTTCGTAAACGTGGCCGCCGCAGCCGTTGCAACAGAGCTGGCAACTACTGCATTTGGAAACTTTGGGCTTGGCATAGCAACTGGTATCATGACCATGATACTACTTGTGTTTGGAGAGATAACACCTAAAGCCTATTGCAACATCCACGCCGAATCCATATCCTTGCGATTTTCCCGAGTGATACTTGCCATGCAAGTGGCGCTATACCCGCTTGTGAGGGGCCTTGAGGGTGTGACAAAGGGCATATTCCATGTAACCGGAAGCGACGAAAAACCCCAGCCGATAAGCGAGGAAGAGGTCAGGGCTGTAATTGACGTGGGAGTTGAAGAAAAGGCACTGCAAAAGTCAGAGCAGGAGATGATGGAAGATGTCTTGGAATTCCACGACACAAGAGTGCGCGCGATAATGACGCCCCGGAATAAGATCTTCGTTCTAGACGCGAGAATGCTTCTGTGGGACGCGCTTCCGCTGGTAAACGAAAGCGGCTACTCGCGCATACCGATAATGGAGGAGACAAAGGACAATATCGTTGGCATCGTGCACATTCGCGATATGCTCAAAGCTGTTGAGACAAAGACTTCGTACATGATGCTAAAGGACGTCGCAAGAAAACCCCTCTTTGTTTCAATGGAAATGGGCATAAACAAGCTGATGAAGGAATTCCAAGGAAGACACATCCACATGGCGGTGGTGGTCGACGAACATGGAAGCACCGAGGGACTTGTGACGCTTGAAGACATCATTGAGGAGCTGGTCGGCGAGATAGCTGATGAGACCGACATTGAGGCGCAGCACATCAAGAAGGTGGACAAACAAACACTGGTCACAAGGGGAGATGTGGAAATAGATGATGTCAACGAGGCGCTGAATATTCAGCTGCCAAAGGACAAGGATTACTCGACTCTGAGCGCGCTTCTTCACAACAAGCTCCAGAGAATTCCTAGGAAGGGTGATAGACTGGAAATAGGGAATGCCGAGATAACAGTTGAAGAGACCGGAAAGAGCCAGCCGCTGGCAGTCAGAATACAAAAGACAAGTCCTGTAGTCGAAAGGCACAAGCCGCATGAAAGCTAATTAATCGAGATGAATATGACACATCCTATGAGTGAAGCCGGCAATGGAGTAACTGTGCGAAATCTGACCGAGAAGGACATATCTGGGATTATCCAGCTCCAAAAGGAATCGTTCCCTCATATGGCAAAGGAAGGCGTCGTATGGAAGGAGCACCATCTGAAAAACCACATCAAAATTTTCCCCGAAGGCCAGTTCGTCGCCGAGTTTGAAGGTGTCATTGTGGGTTCCTCAAGCAGCCTGATAATCCGACTCGAGCCCGAATATGCCGAGCATACTTATCACCAGATCACCGGCGCAGGGATGTTTACCACCCACAACCCTGCAGGTGACAGTCTTTATGGTGCCGATATTTCGACTCATCCGGAGATGAGAAGGATGGGCATTGCCAGCGGGCTTTATGATGCAAGGAGAAAGCTTGCGATGCGATTGAACTTGCGCCGGATAATTGCCGGAGGCAGGATGTTCAACTATTGCGAGCACAAAGAAATGTCTGCAGAAGAGTATGCAAAGAAAGTGGTATCTGGCGAGCTGTCTGATCCTGTCTTGTCGTTCCAGCTCAGAAACGGCTTTCAGTTCATCAAGGTGTTGCCGAATTATATGAAAGATGCTCGCTCGCTCAACTATGCGACGTTCATCGAGTGGAAAAACCCGGAGTACAGGGAATGAAAATAGTCGATTGTCACGTCCACCTCAACAAGTACGAGGAGCTAAAGCGACTTCCCCTCGATGAGAGAGCAAAGACTCTGCACAAGACCATGGAGTCAAGCGGAGTAGATTATGCGATAGTACTCTCATCGTACAAGGCAAATGAGGAAAGACCGCCTACTGAGAAGCTGATTGAAGTTGCCCACAAGTACGACAACATTGGCATAGTCGCGGGCTATTCTATTGACAATCACGATAAGGATTATCTGCAGAAATGCAGGCAGTGGCTCAGAGAAGGAACTATCAAAGGGATGAAACTCTACTGCGGCTATGAGCACTATTATCCACACGATCTAAGGTATCAGCCTGTCTATGACATGTGCGTCGAGTTTGGCGCGCCTGTAATGATCCACACAGGCGATACATTTTCCGCGCGTGGCAAGCTAAAGTATTCGCATCCTTTGCACATAGACGACGTTGCAGTTGACAACCCCGAACTCAAGATAGTGATATGCCATCTGGGAAACCCCTGGATACAGGACTGCATGGAGGTAATATATAAAAACGAAAATGTTTACGCCGACATTTCCGGACTTGTGGTCGGCGATTTTACCAATTATTTTGAAAAGCTAATGGCTTTCAAGGTGCTGGAGCTTTTGAACTATGCCTCAAAACCCGATAGGCTACTCTATGGGACCGACTGGCCCATATCCAACATGGACTCGTACCTGAACTTTGTTTCAAAGATAAAGCTGCAGCAAAGGGCGCGGGAACTTTTGATGCACAAAAACTCTGAGGCGCTCTACAGGCTGTGATGCAGACGTCTCAAGGGTGATATTTATTAAAATGTATGTAGTATCATACGTCGACAGCGCTTGAGGGGACTTGTTAAACTGTATGTCCAAAAGCTTTTCCTGACGCTCGTGCTCATTGACATGGGCCTTGGCGGTCCTGCACTACAGCTGTGGAAGTCTGATAGCTAGGGCAGTATCTGAAGTGCTATCTGCGCAAAGCCGCCTACAGAAAAGCCACTATCGGTTTCGCCATTAAGAAGGCAGTGCATTATGAATATACGTTTGTCAGGCACGACCGGTGCTGTTGCTGTGAATGAGAGTATTTTTGCCTCGGCAGCGGATGTGTCGCCAAGGTGCTCCTCAAGAGTGGCGACTATCTGGTTTGAACCATCGGAGTAGGAGGTTACAACCGGCGGGTCATTAAAACCCTCATAAGACAAAAGTGTCACATCTGTGAAGCCTTTTGGAACGTTTAGTATAAGTTCGGTGCCGGACTTGACAGTAGTAGCGCTACTAGTATCGAGGTCTGTCACAGCAACGTTCAATGTTACCGTTGAAGAACTGGTGATGTCACTCTTGTACCCTAGCATGTGAGAATTTTGTAGTGCAGTTGCAGGATCCGTGGTGTCTGTCAAATAGACGTTTGTCATTGGAGCTGCGCCATCTTTCATGCCTCCTGAATACCCTGTTTTTGCAAACTGACCCATGCTCGTAAATACTGTCACAGTTGTAGTGAACGCCGGCTCGTCCCCACTTGTAAGATTGTCCGGCTCAACCCTTACCAGAAATGGCTTGGCGCTCAAGGGACTTATAACCTCGGGACCGGTTACATCCTTCCATTCAAGCTGATTATCGTGTATGCATGACCAG
>CAZPIL010000197.1:0-3428 GCA_964586705.1 uncultured Nitrososphaera sp.
AACGCACAGAATACAACAAGCGCATATTGATTATGTCAAATACCGAAAAGGATGGATCTGTAAATCCCAAGGGCGGGTTCAAGCACTTTGGACTGGTAAGGGGAGACTATATCGTCGTAAGAGGTTCCATCCCAGGTGTTCCCAAACGTTTGATAAAAATGCGTCATCCGATCCGCAACATCCCCAAGAAGGTTGTCGAACCCAAGGTTCTGGAGGTAATAGTCGAATGAAGGCAACAGTGAAAGGAATCGATGGTAAGGACGCAGGAAATATCGAGCTTCCAGTGGTCTTTGACACACCTTACCGACCAGAAGTAATACACAAAGTGTACGTCAATGTGGCATCCCATGGCTACCAAAGACAAGGTCGCTATCCGGCTGCAGGAGAGATCATCAGTGCAGAGTCTAGGAATACAGGTCTTGGCATCGCCAGGCTTGCAAGGGCAAGAGGCGAGGGTTTCCCGCGCGCAGGTCAAGCTGCAGGAGTGGCAGGTGTCAGACACGGCAGGGTAGCGCACCCACCAGAGTCATGGAAGAACATTTACAAGAAGATTAACCACAAGGAAAAACAACTCGGCCTATGTTCTGCCATCGCAGCGACTGCAAGGCGCGACTTAGTCGAAGGCCGTGGTCACAAGATTGCTAAGGAAGTCAAGCTCCCAATAATAGTTTCAAACGACATTGAATCAATAGCAAAAGCGAAGGATCTGAAAAATGCGCTCGTGACGCTTGGTCTTGGCGATGACTTGGTGCGTGCAAGCTTCAAGAAGGCACGTTCAGGAACTGCGCGCAGGCGCGGAAGAAAATCCCGTACTGGCACTAGCGCACTTGTCATAGTTGGCAGCGATGCCAAGGCAACAAGCATCACTTCCCTTCAAGGAGTTTCGGTCAAGACGGCCAAGGAAATAAGCGTCATTGACCTAGCGCCGGGTTCAAAACCCATAAGGTTGACAATATTCTCGCAGAATGCAGTCGAGCAGTTAAAGGAGGTAAAGGCTCCCATACATAAGATAATGGAGATGGTGAAATGAGTAAGGAAATGACTGCAGAAGAGGCTACTACGATAATCTTCGCACCACATATCACTGAAAAGACATTCAATCAGATAGAGAGAGAAAATAAACTGGCATTCATAGTTTCAGAACGTGCAAGCAAGCACGATATAATCGAGGCGATACGTATACTGTACGAAGCCGAGGTGGCAGAAGTAAACACAACTCGTACGATTCAAGGCAAGAAGGCCTTTGCGACTTTCAAGGCTCCAGATGGAGCACGCGACCTTGCAACAAAGCTGGGGCTGGTATAAGGTGATGCTCGCTAGGTTTAAAAATGGAAAACTTGCGGAGGACAGATTGATCTAATGGTACGCGAATTTAAGTTCAAGGGCTATACGCCGGAGCAGTTACAGTCAATGTCTGTTGAAAATGTGCTACCGCTTCTCAATTCAAGGCAGCGCAGATCTTTGAGCAAGCGCGTCGGTACATACATGAATGACGAAAAGAGGAACCTGCGTGAAAAGATAAAGTCGGCACGCGAGGGAAAATTCAAGGGACAACTCAGAACTCATGTCAGAGACATGATCATACTTCCAGATATGATCGGACTTACAATAAATGTTCACAACGGTAAAGAGTTTGCGCCAATAGCAATCAGACCAGAGATGGTCGGACACTATCTGGGCGAATACGCGATAACAAACAGAAGGGTACAGCATGGTGCACCAGGTGTAGGTGCGTCCAGGTCTAGTCTGTACGTTCCATTGAAGTGATAGCCATGCCACACTACTCGTATGCTTTCCAAAACTTTGATAGGGCCCGTCACGTGCGTTCCTCTCTGCGCGAAAAGAGCATCTCACACAAGCACTCGCGCGAAATAGCTATAGCAATCTCTGGCAAGTCCATAGACAAGGCCAGAGAATTTCTTGAAAATGTTGTGGCCAAGAAGGAGGCAGTGCCGTATCGCAGGTACCACAATGAAGTCGCACACAGAAGTAATATCCGTGACGGCTTTTCTGCAGGAAGATTCCCTCAAAAGGCGGCAAAGGAGTTCCTAAAACTTCTAGACAACCTAGAATCAAATGCAGAATACAAAGGCATGGATCTAGACCGTCTGCGCATTGTAAGTGCAGTCGTACACAAAGGTACAAAACTAAAGAGGTTCCAGCCAAGAGCCATGGGAAGATCAAGTCCCAAGTTTGATACGCTTGTCCATGTTGAACTAGTAGCACAGGAGGGAACTATAGAATGAGTGCAGTCAAGAATGTGATGAAGAATAGCTATCGCAACATGGAAATAAACGAGTTTCTAAGAGCGGAGCTCAAAGACGCAGGCTTTGGAGGAGTCGAGATCCAAAAGACACCTGTAGGTGCAAGGATAACCGTCTACGTTACAAGGCCCGGTCTTGTAATTGGTCGCAAGGGAACAGGTATCAAAGACTTGATGGGAAAGCTTGAACAAAATTTCGGACTGCAAAATCCGCAAATTTCAGTCCTTGAAGTCACAACGCCGGAGCTGAATCCGGATATTATGTGCAACAGGATTGCGCAGCTTATCGAGCGTGGAACAGCGTTCAGGCGTGCCTCAATGTGGACACTCAACACCATAATGAATGCAGGAGCGCTCGGGGTCGAGGTCATTATATCGGGCAAGCTTCGTACGGAACGCGCCCACTTTGAAAAGCACACAGTAGGTGTAGTTCCAAAGAGCGGAGATGTGGCAGGTCGCATAGTGAGGACAGGCATCACTCATGTATTGACAAAGATGGGTCTCATGGGCATACAGCTTCGTATCGCCACAAAAGCAGAGCTTCCACAAGAGTTCCAGTTGGTAGAAGAAACACCACCAGCTCAAGAGCAGACCACAGAAATTTCCACAATAGAAGGAACAGCAGAGGTGCAAGGAGATAAAAAGGAGGAGATATCCAATGGCACGAGCTAAGCTCAAGACTCTCAGGGAAATGAACGACAAGGACCTTGGCGACAAGCTGTCCGAGATGAAGGCAGACCTTGCAAAGATGAGATCTGAGCAGTCCAAAGGTACGCTGAAAAAACAAGCTGGCGAGATAAGGTACGCAAGGCGCGACATTGCACGGATAATGACTATTTTGAATGAAAGGAAGGCCAAGGCATCAGAATGATAACTGCAAGAAATGTTCACGCACACGAGCTTATTGGCCTCAGCGCAAAGGTTGTCGAATCGACAGACCCCTCATTTGTAGGCCTTAGCGGCACAATAGTATTTGAAACAAAAAATACTCTAATTGTCAAGGCAGCCAACAAAGCAAAGCAGATAGCAAAAGTGGTTGCAAAAAAAATTAAGATCACGACTCCGACAGGCGCTTGCTTTATAAGTGGTTCGTCGTTGATAGCAAGACCTGAGGACCGCGTATCGCGATTATAGGTGATGATAGTATGGCAAGAAATATCGGTGT
>CAZPIL010000198.1:0-3427 GCA_964586705.1 uncultured Nitrososphaera sp.
CCGCTTGGAAACTATGTGAAGCTAGAGTAGTCTTTTACGTTACAGTACATCTGTCAGACAGGAATAGTCTCCAACTATTGAACCGTCAAGCGTAGCTACAATGCACTTGTTAACAATATCATGATTTGCAACAATTCTCGACATTATTGGTGAAATTGACCTGTGTGATCTTCTTCCTTCATTGTAGAGGTATTTGTTGAACGAAGGCACGATTACTATTTCGAGAGGGCCACGCTCTGCAAAGATGGCCTCCTTTTTTACATGCATGTATATCCAGACGCGCTGTCCATTGACGATGCTGTCTCTACGTATCATGACAGGATGCAGATGACCCATCACTATCCTGTTGACATGTGAGCGTGCATCAGAAGGCAGGCTATGGCCATGAAGCAAGAGCGTATCTTCTATCACCATTCCCTTGCTCCCGATTATGTTTACAGTATCAGGCACCAGGTGGCGGATGTTGCCATCATGATTTCCGGGAACCAAGTAGACGTCAACTACTGACGACAGTTTCTCAAATAGGCGCGGTACATCATCCCATTCTTGCTTGCTTATCGAGTTGACTGTGTTTTTTATATCCCCAAGGAGTACTAGGCCATCCGCGCCTTCTGACGAGATAAAATACAAGAGCTCGTCTTGCATTTCGCTAACCAAGCTGGACTTTAACGTTATACCCTTGCCGCCAAGCTCTGACTCTAGGCCTATATGCAGGTCCGAGACTACAACATACTTTTTCTTGCCTTCAAGCACAAGTGCGGCATGTGGGTGCAGCGGGCGGGCGTCCATGTCGATTTTATACCCCTTCCTACAAATAAACCGCGTGGAAATTACAAATGCCCCGACTGCCGGCAGTGTGAAGTTACATGTGTTTCTGCCCAGTGGCAAACAGCTGTGTACAGTTGTAGGTAAGGAAGAGGAATACTGGGTAGACCCTGAGCTCTCATTCTGCTCCTGTAAGGATTATTACTTTACTACGCTATCAGGTGGCCCGCCATGTTATCACATAAAGAGTGTTAGCGGAGCTCTGGAACGAGGAGTGGAAGCATTTGAATTTGCTGATGACGATTATGCGTGTGTCTTGCAGGCTCTCGCCAGCGAGGCAGAAAACATACTGCACTGAAACAATTTATTATCGAGCGGGTTTACCCGTGCCGTGTCGGGAACGGTTCTTGTTATTGGTTCTGGCGGTAGGGAACACGCACTTGGGTGGAAATTGTCTCAGAGTCCGAACGTGAAGAAGGTTTACTACGCTCCGGGAAACGGGGGCACCCATGAAAACGTTGACATTAAGCATAACGACATAGAAGGCCTATTAGATTTTGCAAGAAAAATCAGACATGACTGCCTTGCAGTGGTCGGCCCAGAAGAGTCGCTCTCACTTGGCATTGTTGACGCATTTGAGAATGAAGGCATTAAGATCTTTGGCCCGACGAGAAAAGCAGCCATGCTTGAAACAAGCAAGGTATATGCAAAAGATTTCATGAAGAGCGCAGGCATACCTACTGCTGCCTTTGCAACTTTTTCTGACGCAGGCAAGGCCAGAGACTATATTAAAAATCAGGACGGACCCTTAGTTGTCAAGGCTGACGGTCTCGCCGCAGGCAAGGGTGTAATTGTCTGCGATGATGCAAATCAGGCAATTAGTGCTGTCGACAAAATAATGGTTGAAAAAGAATTTGGCGCTGCTGGCGAAAATGTTGTTATTGAAGAGCGGCTGTCAGGCGAGGAAGCCTCGTTCATAGCTCTGTGCGATGGTAAGACGGTGATGCCCCTTGCATCAAGCCAAGATCACAAGCGTGTGTTTGAAGGCGACAAGGGCCCCAATACGGGAGGAATGGGTGCTTACTCGCCAGCACCAATAGTGGATGCTGAATTATATGGTAAGATAGTCAAGCGCATTATGGAGCCAACGGTGAAAAAGATGCATGAGCATGGTACTCCATTTATTGGCTTTTTGTATGCAGGCATTATGGTCGATGAAAAAACCGGTGAGCCTTCAGTTCTAGAATTCAACGCGCGCATGGGCGACCCCGAATGCCAACCCTTAGTGATGCGCATGAAGTCTGATCTTTATGATTACTTGGGTGCGGCCATAGACGGCAGGCTAGGTTCTATGCCCACAATTGAGTGGTTGGACCAGACTGCAGTGTGTGTCGTCATGGCTTCACGCGGGTACCCCGGCGGTTATAAGAAAGGTGAAGTGATAGAAGGTCTCAGCTCGGATTTTGAGCCCGGGACTATGAACTTTCACGCAGGCACTTCTAGAGACGCGCAAGGCAGGGTCATAACGGCGGGAGGAAGGGTTCTTGGAGTGACTGCGCTCGGCTCAGATACAAGGCACGCCATAGACAATGTCTACTCCGCAGTCAGAAAGATAAGGTGGGGAGAAAACGGTCACCATTATAGAACAGATATCGCAAGAAGGGCAATATACGCTAAAAATACATGATGTTATCATCTGTAGCAAGGGCATCCAGCTTTTTGTCGAACCTGCCTCTTGGTAGCTCTTCCACCACTTGGAAGGAATATGCAAGTCCTACAGAGAACTCCGCCATTTTCTGCGCCAAAAAGCGGTCGTAAAACCCTTTGCCGTAGCCAATCCTGCATCCCTTTGTATCAAAAACTACGCCAGGAACAACTACTAGATCGAGCTTGCCAGAAGGTCGAGCCGGCGCAGGCTCCATCACTCCAAATCGACCTTCCATCAGATCTTCACCTTCCTCACATTCGTAGAATTTTATAATATTGTCCTCAGTTCTTGGAAGTGATACTTTTTTTTCTTGACCTCTTGCGACACACGCTATCTTGTCTGTGTACACCTCCGAACCTAGAGGATAGTACAGACCGATAGAATTTGCAGAACGGAATTCAGACATCTGTACGATATGCTTCTGTGCAAGCGCGCTCAGTCTCATAGCTTCGGAAGCAGGAAGCGATTTGCGCTTGTCCAGCATACGCCGGCGAAGCCTTTGCTTTTCACGGCGTATGTCTGGCAGTTACTGTATCCCTCTCGCTATGGATGCGGCAGAAGTTGTATTTTTCATCAGCATGGCAATCGTCATAGGACCTACACCTCCGGGCACAGGCGTTATCCATGAAGCCTTTTCTTTCACGCTTTCAAAGTCAACGTCTCCGGCTAGTTTGCCACTATGTCTGCTCGTGCCCACGTCTATCACAACTGCCCCCTCCTTTACCATATCAGCAGAAAGCACAAATTGCTCACGATTTCCGACTGCAGTTATTACTAGATCGGCGTGACGTAGTTTGTCATCGAGGTTCTTTGTCTTTGAATGGCAAATCGTCACAGTTGCGTTTCTTTCAAGCAACATAAAAGCAAGCGGCTTGCCCACCAAGTTGCTCCTATTTAGGATGACAGCATCCATGCCAGCCACATCAATTTTGTAATAATCCAGCATCTCCATTA
>CAZPIL010000199.1:0-3402 GCA_964586705.1 uncultured Nitrososphaera sp.
GTCTGATAGCTCTCGGCCACAGCAATTCTTTCCAAGGTCGCCATCGACGGCACTTGAGGCCATGAGAATGAGAAGCGAGAACAACTTTCGCGACAGCCAAGCAGTCATAGTGAACGAATTGATGCCCATGTACACCAAGAGTGGCATAAAAGAGCGGCCCGAGATCTGGGTTGTCCGTGGAATATACAACATAGCAGCCAAGGTGGGAGAGATCGTCCAGAACTGTCAGCAGGAACTACTGGTAGCGCTGCCTGGTGTTGCAGAGGGCATTGCCAAGCAAGTACAACCGGTCTTGCGGACACTGCATGAGCGCGGAGTCAGGATAAGTGTGCTTGCATCAGATGAAACTAATCCTGATGTCATAAAGGCCATTACAAGGGTCGCAGATGTTCGTCTGAAGAAGGTTATGTTTGGAGGGGGAGTCATAGGCGACGGCAAGCATGTTGTGATACTTCTTGGCGAAAGCATCGGCGAGCGCGGAATGATCGAGCCAATAGCAATATGGGCAGACCATGCAGCCCTTGCAGGCTTTGCCAAGGATTACTTCCAGTATCTCTGGGAAGATGCAAGGACAAAGAAAAAGGCGTAGAGATAAGGTTAAAAGGTATTCACAATAACGTACTTAGAGCCATTGGAGTCTTTCAAGTCCTCGCCAGACGAGGAACTTTTCATAGGCACTGCAGAATCCGAACATGTCGAGATGTATCTGAAGGCCATATGGTACATCCGTGAAAAGGGCCACGAGGTTAAGATTAGCTCGATTGCAAAGCTTTTGAACGTGACGCAGCCGTCCGTTGTACAGATGTTGCGCAAGCTGGATGATTCTGGCCTTGTACGCTATGGTAAAGGCTCTGTAGAGCTGACGGCAGAAGGTGACAGAATCGGTAAGCAAATGATACGTAATACCAGGCTTTTGGAGGTTCTAATGAAGGATGCCCTGAAGATAGATATCGACGAGGAAATGGTCTGTGGCATCGAACATCATATGAAGAATATTTTTACTGACGCGCTGTGCACACTCTTGAAGCATCCTAGAAGATGCCCCCATAACCACGATATACCCCAGGGCCGTTGCTGCCCATAGTTTTTTAGTGTCGAAATGGATCGTCAGGTGGATGGGCAACCAATGACATGACTAGCCCTACTGACAAGGTGAGGAGGATCTTGAGTAAGGAGTTTGTCCATCCAACTAAAATTTCTCACAAGCTTGATAAATGACTACATCTCTTTCATAGATGAATTGGTTCCAATAGAAACTACATGCTCTCTAGAAAGTTTCAGGAAATTCATCATAGTAAGCACGTGCCGATCGTTCATACCCGAGAGCTATCTTCGCGACTATGAAGTCTTCCCGGAGAGGGAAGAGGGGCCCGGAGCCATATATATCGAGGCAGCAGATAAGGTTACGCTGAAAAAGATCCGCGAAATGACATTTGTAAACGCCAAAGAAATCTTGGGTATCATCTATTCTTCCAAATCAGGCAATACGCAGCTAAAGTGGAGGCAGACACGTAGACGCTCCGGAAAAGTTCAAGGTACCGCATCGCCAAATGCGCTCGTCAACCTTGTTGAAGCAGGCGTGTTGACGCAAGAGTGGGTTGACCAGTACATCGCGTCAACCAAGGATGGTGTGTCTGAAGGCCAGCAGAATGCCGCCCAGCAAGCATGATAGTAAAGCAAAGTCAAGGGTCAAATACAGCATTCTTCGTGATTCCCGAGGATTCTGACGACCTATTTACGCTCAGACGCGTGATAGAGCAGGGCGACAATATAATCGCAGACACGACAAGAGTTGTCAAACAAGAAAGTGAGTACGGCAGGCCCGACAAGGGCGAGCGCGTCAAGGTCCGCCTCACCATAAGGGTAGACAGGATTGAGCTTGACTCTGCCGTAGACCGACTGAGGGTAGCAGGTACTATAACCATAACCAGTAATGAGCTTGTTTCAAAGGGAGTCCATCATGCACTTTCCGTGCAACCAGGTGACTCGCTTACAATAGACAAGGACCGCAGGTGGCAGGATGTGGAGCTGAAACTATTAAGAAAGTCTGGAGACGGTGCATCATTCGTACTTGTGGCAATAGATACACAGGAGGCTGCAGTAGCAAAGGTGTCAGGTACGCATGTCAAGATAATACCAAACATCTACTCGGGTCAAAGTGGCAAGCGATATCAGACGAAGAATATCAGTCTTGAAACATTCTTCACAGACACTACCAAGACTGTCATACCGGTGCTGGGAGAATCAGATAAGGTGATAGTATTTGGTCCCGGCGAGACACGGCGGCGCTTCTACAATGCGCTAGACAAGAACGGTGTCCCAAAAGAGAGAGCGCAGGTGGCTGATGGCGTTGATGTAGCAGGAGAAGACGGCATATTCGTATTCCTCCGTTCGCCAGCAATGAAAGATGCAATGAGCACAAGCAAGCTTGCAGCTGTATCATCTATTCTCGACCGCATCATGCTCATGGTGAACAGAGGTGAGAACAAGTTTGCAATGGGTATGAAAGAAGTTGAGGAAGCAATAAAGATAAAGGCGGCAGAAGCAGTCATATTTTCGGACTCGATATTCAGAAATTCTGATGAAGCTGCTGTTGTAAAGATGCTTAATACGGCCGAAAGCTATGGTGCCAAGACATATGCAGTCGACTCATCAACAGACATCGGGCTACGCGTGTCTTCGCTTGGTGGAATCGTGGCGGTTCTTAGGTTTGCCATCCGTTGAGTCGACAAGCCACCCCATATAGGACTTTGAGACGTCAGTCATTGGTATTTCTACGATTTCCGGTACATCATAAGGGTGAAGCCTCGCAATTTCTTTTTTCAATTTCTTTGCAGAGCCGCTTGTAGTTTTGAAGAAAACCAAGCACTCGCCCTGATCCTCCACCTTTCCGCGCCAAGTATAGACAGAACGCACGGGTGTAAGGTTTGCACAGGCAGCAAGCCCTATTTCCACCAGCTTTTTTGCAACGTCATGTGCAGCCTCCTCGTTTGCAAAGGTGGAGATGACAATAACACCCTTTTGCTTCTTCATACTTTCTGGCGTTAGAATGCAGGCTTATAAATTCTGGCGAGTGTGAAAACCACGCCGGAAGAGCCCAGATATGAGGCTGCTAATGAAGTAGGAATTTTGCATTGAGATTGAAGTTATGGTGATGGTAATGGGAATATGCTCTCATACGGATACGCAGATATTCTGATTGCCGGAGAAACTGGTGCATATGGAAGGAATGTCTGTCTGGAGGATCGATACCCGGCAGAGCTTGGTAGATCGCTTCTTTAACCCCGTACTGTCTCACACATCGGGTTTGCCTTTATCACTATCAGCTCGTCGCTCTGCACATTCTTTGACAATACCTTTTCAAAGTCGGCCTTTGAACATGCGATGACAACAGTAGTCTTG
>CAZPIL010000200.1:0-3400 GCA_964586705.1 uncultured Nitrososphaera sp.
CGTTGATTGTCGTGTGTATAGCGATAGCAGCCCGGCTATGGACACATTATATCAACTGAGAAGTTCTGCCACCCTTCTCACAAGCATCAAATGCAGGACGCAAAGTGCGATTAGAGGGGGTCTAGCGGCGTTACCGTACCTTTTTCTCATTGACCACGATAGCAAGCTCTTGGGTCAGGTTATTCTTCTCTACGAGGCGAGTTAGAGGTTTTCCACAATTGCGACAGCTATCTTCCCTGTGTTCGTCTGAGGGCCTATCGCAACCAAAGCAATGATATCTACTATATGTCATTTTGACACTCTATCTTCTCTCTGCCTATGAATGAGCAGCCTTACTCGCCGCAAGGGATTTCAGGCCACACATAACCTGCAAAGGTGACATTGGTATGTTAATGTTCTATATCAATGTTATAACAACTATTCTGCCGCTAAATGCGGATAAGTCATGCTGATGAGAGGGCGACAGAGAGTCAACAATGGCATGCCAGACTATCTGTTCTAGAAAGAAAAAGATCGCAAGAGTCACAGACTAGAGTTTCCGGTTTCAATAGGGGTCAGGTCTGCCAGAGGTATCAGTCAAAATCTTTGAGCGATGAGTGGCCAGCAAGATCTCTTCCCTTTAATCCGTGTCCATTTAATGTTTCCAAAATAACCTTCCGGTGGCAGTGGTTTAAGTCCTTCTCCATGCACATAAAGCACACAGGTTGTTCAAACTGCTCGATAATAACGGAAGGCTCTATTCTAGGCACGACATTCTTTGTATACCACTCCAACGGTTCGCCAGCCTTCCGTATCTCGCTTGGTATGCCATAATCCTTCAGATGCACATATTTTATTCCATTATCATTCAGATGTTGAGCGAGCTTGTTCTTTCTGAAATCTGGATTTCTTGAAAACGGGTTGAACCTTGCATCTAGCAGTGTCTTGACTCTGTTTACCTTCAGAATCTCTATGAACCTCTCGATTCCCAAGCCCTCATAGCCTATGGTAAAGAAGAAGAATGTTTTTCTTTGCTGAATGACAATTCACCTAAACCATTGTTGTGTTTGTAGGCTATTATATGCAATTCTTTTGACAGTCTGTAGAGATTCATTTCAGGATCTTGATCAGAAATATCGGATTATCCCCTACCTTGTCCCAGTCATAACGGGAAACAGCAATTTCCTTGATGCCGATCTCGAAATATTTCATGTATGCTGTCTTATCCGCAGTGAGCAAGTCGCAGTCACTATCTCTGCAGTATCGTGCAAGGTGCTCGTCATACTCTCTGCGTGGCAGTTCTTCTGAGCCAACCTTCACAACCTTGTTGTAGCTTTTCAATATCTTATTTTCTTGGCTATGTGCCCAACCCAGTATATTGTAGTCAATTAGAACGGCCTTTGCCACGATTGCCATTTCTGCGACTGTGATTTATAATTCCGGCGAGCCTGAAAACCTCATAGCTTTAGTCTGCCTTGGCGGAATAAAATAAGCGAGCCAGCCAGCCAGCTTGCCCACCTCCTCTCCCCTCAGGGGGCTCCAGTCGTTAAATAGCGCTGATGACACGCACATGCAGCTAACAATAACCGGAGAAACGAAGGAAACCTTGTCCGGGAAGCCGGCGCCCTTTAGGGCTTGGTAGTTCATCTTTTCAATTGCGGCCTGCTCTCTGCGTAAGCGCGATTATGAAACTGGTATCTGCACAGACAACATCTTACAGCTCTACCCTTTACAGTTTCAGGTTCTTGCGTAGATGTTCACTTGCCTTTTCAGTCGAGTCTGCCAATTCCAGGTTTGGCTCTTTTTCAGACAGATATGCAATGATAGCAGCTGGATTTCCTTTGCCAAACTTGCGCAGTATCAGATCTGAAAAAGACTCGCCTTGCTTTTTCTGGGCCTTCAGCACTTTGTATGCCTCGTCACTCAGAGAGATAGTGGTCATTCCCATGTACAGATAATAATATGCATGTGCATGCGTTTAAACTTTGAAACGATTCTAAAACCCGAAAGATCAGCAGGCAACGTTTGAATGTGTTTACTTGAGGCCGAGGCCTTGCACATATTCACGGGGTGACAGAAATGGCATGCCGCCCGCTATTACTGAGAGTTGCTCCTTTAGCAAGAGGAGTCCGTCGTCTCCTGTTACAAATGCTCCAAGTTCTCTATTATTCTGTTTGGCATACCGGGCTGCTGCAACGTGCATCAGATCCAGTGTCCTAAGTGTTGTCTGGATGCTCAAAAGGATTGAATCATTGAATAAGTTTGGCATGCGAACCTTCAGGGTTCCCAACGCAAAAAGTATGTCGCCTTCCATGTGCACAAATTTTATTCCAAGTCCTGCAAGAACCTCAAGGGTTTTTACTACAAAGACCTTTCTTTCATCCACATTCTCTCTATTCCCCATAGCATGATGGTACATTCGGCCTGTGACTGATGCAGCCTCCAGTATTGTAAGGACAGATGTTTCTGCATGTATTTCGCCCTTTTGCAGTTTACGGGCGATTATGAGTGCCTCAGGGTGATAAGGATCGTCCGGTTTGAGCTGTGATATGAATACATTAGTATCCAGATAGAACTGACGCATCGTTCTTTTACTTCCTTTCCCGTCCTTCAGCTACCATCTGCGCTGCAGTCTTGGACCCTTTGAAGATCCGGGCGGCCAGTCTTTCGAACCGCTGGTCAGACATCGTATCCTCAGATTGTTTGAGGATTCCTTCCAGCTGGTCAGATCCAAAGAGCTCGGGATGCTCTTCAAAGTGTTCTTCTAGCATCTTTCGGACAGCCTCGCTCTTGTTTTTGTAGGCCTTTTTCCTGACGAGCCTGTCAAGCTTTTCTATAGTCTCCTTTTCGACCTTGACGTTAAGTACTTCCATGTGTAATATGATTATGTTACGTAACCTAAAAGCATTACCGAAATTCCTGTGGGAGAGACGTATGGCAGTATATCTAATGTTGTTTGGGTTTTCCAAGATGAATATCTGGACTACTCGCTCACACGTCGCATTCACATAGATAAAGACTAAATCAGGGTTTTCATGCTCGCCGGAATTATAAAAAAGAGCAAGAATCTCTACCATCTATCCATCTATCTATTCCCACCCACGTGATTGGCTTGCCGATGTGTTTAAGAATGCATTGTAGTTTCTACATCATGCCAATGTCTTCTGATAGTACCCCTTCAGAGGAAACCAGAGTTGTATACGGCCTAGAAAATGTCATCAACGTTGTAGACAGCGCACTCTACAAGGCAAGGTCACAATGGGACAGCTGCGTCGAAGCAACAACCCCTTCAATATCCACCTCGCATCTCAGACTACCATACCACGAGGCCAGTAAAAGAGGAGTCAAACTAAGGTACATCACCGAGGTCACAAATGATAACATTGACTACTGCAAGGATATGATGAAGATAGTAGAACTT
>CAZPIL010000201.1:0-1374 GCA_964586705.1 uncultured Nitrososphaera sp.
TACAGCGTTTGACATCTACGAGAATGAGGCAAAAATCGCGTTCAAACACTTCAAGACGCAATGCTTTATCAAAAAGCCTGTCCTACCCAGCGCACTGGCTGAGCACATTAGTAAACACATGTTACAAATATCTGCAAAAGAATAGTTGTTATGTTCAGCTTTTCGTCCGCCAAACGTTTGATATATCTGCCAAACTTGCCCATCTATCACTCACTATATGTTGGTTCGTAGATCCTTCTATCGACTTGGCTAGAGTATACGGTGCACTTTATGACCTGCTCGCTCGCCACCATGACAGAAATAACTAGTTTGACAGGTAGGGCATGTTACAGGTGAGCGGCCTAATTTGCGCAAGGGGCTTGTTATGAAGTGTTGTAGCATAAAACGCAATGCCTTTTCTGCAAGCCTAAAAAGCGGCACAAAACCACGAAGGAAATTAAGGGTTGTCCTTTTCTCCCTATCTATAAAAAGCCAGACACTCCAGCTGAACATAGAATTTGTATCGCGTTTTCAGCGTACAGATGACCGACAGAAATTCATAGGAAAATCAAAGGTGGGATCCACAGATGTATGAAACACATGATTTTCAATCCTTGGGCAAAGACTTGGAAAAGGATTTGATCTCCTCTGTACTTTTCTCTCCGTGTCCAATCCTGAAGGTGTGCCCATCAATATCTTTGATAACAAACTCTCTCATGCCGTATGGATATGATTCAATTTCCTTAACGAGGTTGGCATTTTGTTTAACTAGAAAGTCATAAACTAGGTCGGCATTTTCAACAAAGAAATAAACAGATTGTGGGACGACTTTTTCAGCTTTACTGAAATGGATCTCTATATCCCCGTTGTAGACTGATGCGTAACTATCTTTCCAAACCCAAGCAATATCGAAATTTAGTACATCTCGGTAATATTCCAGAGTCTTTTTCAGATTTTCTACAGGTAGAATAGGGGCTTGGTGTTGAACATATCTTTTCATAGTACTCGATCAAGGTAGTTGCTTCTTCGCTAGATTAGGTTTTTCATTTCTGTTCCAGCGCGCAGCTTACAAGACATAAGTTGTTCCGACACTATTCTGTATGAATGCTTGAGGCATCTTTCTAGCCACCTCTGTCGTAGCTTTAAGTCCAGAACAATGACACGGTACGATATAGTTCGGCCGTAATCTCTCTAATTCCTCCACAGTCCTAGGAATTATTGGCTCAAATAGTCCTCCGGAAAGATGCATTCCACCAACCACAGCATAAATATTATCGACTCCAGTCAATTCTTTTGCAAACTCTAGAGTGTTCACAATCCCTGCATGCCCGCATCCCGTGATAACGACTAGTCCCTTATCTTTCACATTCAATATAACGGCTTGATCATCCTTGA
>CAZPIL010000201.1:1474-3379 GCA_964586705.1 uncultured Nitrososphaera sp.
ATAACGACTAGTCCCTTATCTTTCACATTCAATATAACGGCTTGATCATCCTTGATTAAAGGATCAGGCTCAATCTCGCCATTATCGTCTTCAGAATAGTGGTTGAGGAAGCCCTTTTCGAAGTTATTATTTCTTGGAATTTCTCCTGTAACCAGCAAACTTTCACCAAGCCAAGAGCTATGTGTGTTCCTCTCAATAACCTCATATCCCGCTTCCCTCAAAAGAGATCTATTCGGGGCGGGTAAGTCAATTGTTCTGCCATCCGGTAGTTTGACTAATCTTTTCATAAAGGCGTCCTCGTGAAGAACCAGAGGAAGCTTCTCCTTCTTGCTGATATGTTTTTTAAGGTTGATCAAGCCGCCCGCGTGGTCGATATGCCCATGACTTGAAATCACACACTCACAAGAAGAAATGTCAAAACCAAGCACGTCCACATTATGGGATGCGGCAAGTGGATCTAAACCGGAATCTACGAGGAATGTATGCTTTACTCCTTCTTTGTGTACGGTCAAAGCTGCGCAAAAACCATGCTCAGCTATCAGGGGCTTCTCATACCAATTCTTGGCCACCACGGCTCGACGTGCAACCGGCGTACTTGGCAAGAGCACATCCACGACATTGTCGACTAGACAAGTTATCTCTACATTGTCGATATCCTTTAGCATCATCTTCCTGTTGTCCCTACTAGTGGATCAAGTTTGTAAAGATTTGGAATGAATCCCACCGATTACTAATGAGTGATGCATCTGCATTGAAGAAACCCTCTTCGAACTACATCGCTGATACAACCGCAAACCTTGTTTTTCAACACCTTCTGCCGACATAATTTTGTTACATAGTTTTTTGTACAAGGGTGCGGCTGGTGGAGCCTTGCCGCTTGCAGGACGATTATCAATTCACAGGGCTTATTTTAAGCTGAACACAATCGAATTCCCTCTTCAAAACTGCCTTCGGTGTCCCACCTATGCCCCAAAAAGTTAGATTGAAAATAGATAATTTGTGAAAAAAATGGAGATGAGTTGATCTAAGGTTGGATGGGGCACCTAAAGTCCGCGTCTGGAGCTCTCATTATGCTTACGTCTCCATCATCTTCAGCTTGCTTGACTGCTTCATCAGAGGTCAGCAGATAAGGAGTTACCCCCTCATTAAAAGTCACTACATAGACTTTCCATGCTCCTCCGTGATAACCAACGTCTCCGGGAGCAACGGCGGCTATTCCAAATTGTCCTTCAACTCCATTTGTAACACTGTACAATGTATCCTTTCCTTCATTTGGAAAACTTGACGGAGGGACTAGTGTCCTCACGACATCACCGTCGTAGTACAGACTTCCGAACGCAGGTTTGGCAGCAAAGGCATAGCTTGTCGGAGTTGTCAAAGCGATCATTCCTGCAAGGGCGGCCAGAGTGATGAAAGTAGTAGTTGTTGTTGCTCTCTTTTTGCTAGTTATGTGTGATTGCACTTTCGGAATCATATTGTGCGTCATCTACAAAGCTGTCGCGACATTACATTTAGCAGTTTTTCCAGATCCCTTCCAAATTGGCAAGCCTTTTTCTACAAGTTCATCAAAGTAATCCTTGCTCCTAGAAATCGTCACGAAAAGTTGTTCAAAAACCCTTTTCAAGGCGGCGAGGTTTTACAGGTTAAAATCAGCAATTAACGCGAGATGTTCACGCTCAAGCTTGAAGAACATGGAAGGGGCCAAGGGGAATTGATGTGGGCTGGTGCTACCCCTTGACCTATTTCCCATGTATTCGTGTACAGACTTCCCACTATCTGGTACTCCACGCTGATTAAATTAATGACTTGTGCACTGCTGCCCAGAATACTTTAATTCGCATTATTGGGGATGAGAGATACCTTTAGACTCGAACTAACCTGAAACTGACCTTTTTCCCTCTATCT
>CAZPIL010000202.1:0-3379 GCA_964586705.1 uncultured Nitrososphaera sp.
TGCAGGCATTAGATGAATTTGGCTACCCTGCCGTCATAAAACCTACGGTCGGCAGCTGGGGCAGGATGATCGGGCTTCTCCGCGACAAAGATGCAGCACGAGTCGTTATAGAAGACCGAGAACATATGTTCCCCTTATATCACATCTACTACTTTGAGGAATTCGTCGAACGCCCACCCCGGGATATCCGTGCAATAGTCATAGGAGACAGGGTTGTAGCGGCCATCTATCGATACTCTGGCAATAACGAGTGGAAGACCAACATGGCCCTAGGCGGACGGGCAGAGACATGCCCCGTAACCGGCGAGCTGAACGATATGTGTATTAAGGCAACACAGGCGGTAGGTGGCCAGATAGTTGGTGTCGACCTCATGGAAGGTAAGGATGGGTTAGTGGTTCATGAGGTAAACAATACTACAGAGTTCAAGAACACAGTCAGGGTAACAGGCGTCGACGTCCCCGGCCTAATGGTTGATTATGCCCTGTCACTTTACAAAAGGTAGTAAAATTGGTATCGCCAAGCTATGCGGTAGAGTTTTTGCAAAAGGCACTCGAACTATACACTCCTTCACGGTCTGAAGCCGCGCTTGCAAACATGCTCAAGGATAGGTGCATAAATGAGCTTGGATTTGAGCATGTGACTATAGACAGCGTTGGAAATGTCATTGCTTCAAAGGGCACCGGTGAGCCCCGCATACTGCTCTGCGGTCACATGGATACAGTGCCTGGACAGGTTCCTGTGCGCATCGAAGATGGCCACCTTTATGGCAGAGGTGCGTCTGATGCCAAAGCTCCGCTTATTGCTATGCTTCTTGCAGCATCACAGTTTCCGAAGCAGAGTGGCACTGTCATCTTTGCAGGCGTAGTTGATGAGGAAGGAAATGCCGCTGGGGTTAAGCACCTTGTGAAAAGCAAATTTGCAGTAGACTATGCTATGTTCGGAGAGCCTTCTGGTATTGAAAATATCACCATCGCGTACAAGGGCCGACTTGCCATCCGGCTGACATGTGATGTAGGAGACAGCGCGCACGCAAGCGCGCCATGGCTTGCACGCAATTCTGTGGAAGAAATGCATGATTTCTGGAATGCAATAAAGGCTGAGATCGAGCGTGTTGGAACAGCGCCCAAAAGAGCAAATTCTATCAGCTGCTGCCTAACAGAGATAAGCGGAGGCTCAAGTCACAACGTCACCCCACAAAAGTGTAAGATAACGATCGACATGCGTATACCTACCATGACGACCTGTCAGACTGTCCTTGACACCATTGACAGCGTGATAACTCGTACGGCAAAGGAGAAGGGTATCAAAGCTACGTATCGCATAGAGGACAAGACTGAGCCTTTCGAAGCCGACCACTCATCAGCTCTTGTCCGCGCGCTATCTTTAGGGGTTCTAGATGTCTGCAAAAAGAGGCCGACTCTTTTACGTAAGACCGGAACAGGCGACATGAATGTGCTTGGCAACGCCTTCAAAATACCTGTTGTTACATATGGCCCCGGAGATCCGCATGCCTCGCATACGGCCGATGAACGCGTAAGCATCAACGAATACGTGACAAGCATTGATGTGTTCAGTAGGGCACTCTTTCACATGTCGCGCATTCACAAGATGCGTGAAGGCAAAAAGTAACATCATATATGCCATCTGCTCTTCACCTATAATGCTCTGGTTTGTGGGGACTGGAATCAATGGTCATCTTGGTCTTAGCCTTGCCGCTATAGATGTCCTGAAAAAATGCGACGTAGTCTATGTGGAGAGGTTCACGAGCCTGCTCGGTCAGGATGAACTTGCCGGCATAGATGCTATCGTAGGTAAAAAGACTGTACCTGTGCAGCGTTGGTTTGTAGAAGACGGCCGGAATATACTTGAAGCTGCGCGCGAAAAACATGTGGCCCTTATTACCTACGGCGATCCATTAATAGCCACGACTCATAGCGAGCTCCGTACAAGAGCTGCTAAGAATTCGATAGAGACAAGAGTTCTTCATGCTGCATCCGGAATAGCATCAATAATGGGTGAATGCGGACTTCACATGTACAAGTTCGGCCGGACAGTTACGATGATGTCAGAACCCAAGTCCGCGATAAGCGTCTACAATACTGTCTTTGACAACCTGCTTGCATTGTGCCATACACTCATTCTGACAGAATACAGTTATGATGAAGAAAAGAGTTCGTTCTTTCTTGATCCATGTACCGCGATAAATATGCTACTAGAAGCTGAACGTGACCATCGCAATCACGCTATTTCGGATGACACCTTTGTCGTTGTTGCTTCCCGAATTGGCGCAGCAGACCAGCGCATAGTTTCCGGCAAGATAAAGTCTTTGAAAGGTATAGGATTTGGGCAAGGACCACACTCTATCATAATACCCGGACCACTCCACTTTACCGAAGGGGACGCGCTTGAAGCACTTACTGTGAACTTGGACCCTCCATATGACAATACAAAACCAATCACGCGCGTTTCCTCACAGATGGTGGAACGCTATGCTCCAAAAGCAAAAGAGGCGGTGCAGCAGATGCGCAGCATACTACGTTCTGAGCAAGGTGAAAAGAAGGGTATGTTTGAAGTTCTAAACAATGCTGAATTTTACATCGCCGATGCTGAGCGGTTCTTATCACAAGGAAAACACGAACTTGCTGTTTTGAGCATGGGCTACGCGGAGGGGCTTATCGATGCACTTCGGTTCCAGAAAGGAATAAACCCTTGGAACCTCTGAAATTATATAGGTCTGCGGGTGCAACGATCGGCGTGTCTGCAAAAGAGGGCCTGCAGCTTCTAAAGGAAGGAAAGATACTGGAGTTTAACGATTGGAGGATGGTAAATCTTACGGTCAAGATAGACATAACAGGTGAAAACTTTGCAGGCAAGAACCTTGTAGGCGCCTACCTCAATGGTGTGGTGGCAACTAACACCAACTTTGCCAGTGCGAACCTTGCAAGCACAAACCTTGTCCAAGCTGAACTGAATGGTGCGAACTTTGAAAGTGCTAACTGCACAGAAACGCTTTTCATGTATGCAGAGATGAAGAATGCACAGCTGGCGGGAGCAGACGTGACACGTGCCAACTTTATGTGGGCAAATTTACAGGGTGCCAACCTTAGCTCTGTGAAGATGTCCCAGACAGTGTTTGTAGAAGCGAATCTAACCGGGGCAACGGTAGAAGGCACGGATAGCTCTAATGCGCACCTAAAGTATGCAAAACTTGAGGGCACGCCTTGGGCGGGCAATCGCTAAGCACGTTTGTACATCTCGGACAAACGTTTATTAAGAAATTAGCAGAGGTTTTCGTTGTATGGCGCAGACCCCTCCAGCTGCGGGAGGAAAGGTGTCCCGGCGTGATTTTCTAAAGTTGATGGCTGCCGCGGGTACTGT
>CAZPIL010000203.1:0-3378 GCA_964586705.1 uncultured Nitrososphaera sp.
GGTACAAGGAACAGTAACGAGGAAGATGGCACCCCGGCTCAGGATGGTCTATGATCAGATGCCTGAACCAAAGTATGTCATTGCCATGGGTGCATGCGCAATCACTGGCGGACTGTACATCGATTCATACAACGTCCTTCCGGGTGTAGATGGCATAATCCCGGTTGACGTATATGTCCCCGGCTGTCCTCCAAGACCTGAGACTCTTATTCAAGGAACAATGCTACTACAGGAAAAGATCAAAAGGTCAAAGATAAAGTAGCATGAGCAGCGATAAAGAAGAACAGAAAAAGAAGGTAGCCCAGCCAGCCAAGGCTGCTGATGCGGAAAAAAGGGATGCGCCTACTTCTCCGCCAGCATCAGCGCCAGCAAAAACCTCCAAACCTGCGGCAGCTACACCACCGGCCAAAGGGCCAGAGCCCCCTGCATTTGAGAAGGGCCTCGCCGGAGATGTCGCCGCAAAATTTGGTGACACCGTTAAAATTGTCTATGTAAAACCTGTCAGAATAAAGGTTGAGGTCGCACCCTCTAGCATCATAGAAGTCGCAACCTATCTTCGTGACAGCATGGGCTTTGACCACGCAGAATCGGCTTCGGGGACGGACTATCCAAAAGAAAAGCAGATCGAAATCAACTATCATCTTGGTTCATATACTCGCGATGACCTTCTTGCGCAAATCATGGTTCTTACTACGAGGGCAAACAGAGATGACCCTCATGTGCCGTCGCTTGTGGGCGTGTACCCTAGCGTGGAATATCATGAGCGCGAGACCTATGAAATGCTTGGTGTCTATTTTGAGGGTCATCCAAGGATGGAGAGATTCCTGCTCCCTGAAGACTGGGCAGACATACCTCCACTACGCAAGGATTTCAAGATAAAGGGGAGATAGAATGGCAACGCTTGAAGAGAAAATAGAAGAGGCAAGGAAACTGGGTTTGCAGGTGGCTAGGGAAACCGAAGAAGAGCGTTTGATGACGCTATCAGTGGGTCCACAACACCCCGGCTCGGGCCACTTTCGCTTTATAGTCAAAGTTGACGGAGACTATATTGTATACTGTGACCCTGACCCTGGCTACGTGCACAGGGGGGAAGAAAAGATGTGCGAGTACCGAAATGTCATACAAAACATCCCACACTTGGAAAGACCTGTAATCCATGATTCTACAAACATTACATACTCGTATAGCCTCGCCGTCGAAGAGCTGATGGGAATCCAGGTTCCGCGCAGGGGACAGTTCATCCGGGCCATTGCCTCTGAGCTCAACCGGCAGGTCTACACACTTTACTGGCTTGCAATCTACGGAATATTCCTCGGACACTCGACTATGTTCATGTGGCCTGCAGGCGACCGCGAGCTCTTTATCGATCTCCTTGAGCGTCTGACCGGGGCAAGAGTCACTCATGCGTACAATATACCCGGTGGTGTAAGAAATGACATGCCGGAGGGATTTAAGCAAAAGTGCCTAGACCATATCAAGTACTTTGAGAAGCGTCTGAAGGAGTACGAGAACATTTTCTACAATATGCCACTTTTCAGACAGAGGACAGAAGGCGTAGCCGTGCTTTCCCGAGAAGATGCAATCAAGCTTGGTGTGACCGGCTCGGTGCTTCGTGCCTCCGGTGTCCCGTACGACATACGTAAGGTCGAGCCTTATGACATTTACAATGAAATTGATTTTAAAGTTCAATACATGAAGACTGGTGATTCGTTTGCACGCTCGTACGTTCCGTTACTTGACATGAGAGAGTCGTGCCATATCATCCGCCAGCTGCTTGACAAGATACCTGAATCAGGCGAGGTCCGCACAAAGCTTCAACCAAATCCCAAGGGGCCGCCCGGTGAGTCGTACAAACGTGTAGAGTCAGGTAGAGGTGCACTTGGCTACCACATCGTAAGCGACGGAACACCCAAACCATACAGGGTAAAGATATCAGTCGGATCTTTCCGTAACATGCTTGCTCTCCCGTTTCTTCTCGTTGGTAACAAGTTTGCAGATATGCCCTCAGTGTACTGGTCTCTGAACTACTGGCCCGTGGAGGCTGACAGATAAATGTCGTCGCACATAGAATCTTTCCGGTTTGGAGAGTTCCTCGGAAGCGTTCTGTGGCTAGTATTCTGGGTGCTTATAATAATCACACTGATAGGTCTTCCGCTGATATTTATCGTACTATTCTATGTCCCACTACCGCCACTTGGTGATGAGCCGCTCACGCCGTACCTATTTCTGACTATGGTCGCAGACCCAACGCGTACAATACCAATAGTCAACTTCTTGATCCATACGGACCTGTTCAGAGTCGCCGCCTTTCCTGGTTTCACATACGCCGCGCTCTTTGCAGCAGTTACAATATTTGTCGAGCGTAAGTTCCTTGCCAAGATGCAGATGCGCTATGGTCCGCTGTATGTAGGCAAGATAGAGGGCTGGCTCCAGTTGGCAGCCGATGGACTCAAGCTGATATCAAAGGAGATAATTGTGCCTGCCGCTGCAGACAAGCCTATCTTTTGGGCTGCTCCGATCGCATTTGTCTCAGTAGCAGCGGCTGCAGTTGCGTTGGTTCCAGTTGCCCCTGGCTGGGTCGTTGCTGACATTGATGTTGGCGTCATCGCTATCTTTGCAATATTTGGATTCTTCCCGCTCATAGCGCTACTTTTTTCATGGGCATCAAACAGCAAATACCCCTTCATAGGTGGCCTTCGTGCCCTGCATCAGTTAATTGCATTCGAGATTCCATTTATCATTTCAGCATTGTCAGTAGTGATCCTTGCCGGTACACTGAACCTGACAGGAATAGTCGAATCGCAAATAGCTTCCTACTGGTTCATTTTCTTCCTTCCGATAAGTGCCTTCGTATTCTATCTTTCATCTCTTGCAGAGCTTGAGAGGATACCATTTGACCTGCCAGAGGCAGAGAGCGAAATAGTCGCAGGCTGGATAACCGAGACATCCGGTATGATCTACGGCCTAATACAGTTGGGGACTTATCTCAAGTTGTATGCACTGGCCGCGCTCTTTGTAGTCCTATTTCTTGGCGGCTGGTCCGGACCTATCATATTCCCTGAAGAGATTATGCCTGGATACACCGGTGAGATGATCTATAATCATGTGACCCTTTCGGCAATATTCTGGTTCACTGTGAAAACCTTTGGAATGATAATGCTATTTCTGCTTCCAAGGGGTATTAGCCCGCGTATCAGAATGGATATTCTGCTGCACACGGGTTGGTACAAACTGATTGTGCTTTCTTTCATAAACATGTTCGTCGCCCTTGCACTAATATATGGCGGCATACTTGGTCCGGAGGGGCTGCTTGTCAGATGAGCACTGCTTCAGGTTTCATCAAGGCAATCGAGTCTGGCTCGAAGCACCTTGTAGTAC
>CAZPIL010000204.1:0-3357 GCA_964586705.1 uncultured Nitrososphaera sp.
CTGCCCTGAAAACAGGATATAACTGTTAGATTTTTCAGGCAAACTATTGAGTTATAAATACGAAGTACGCGGCCTCCACTACATGCCTCTGGGATGTTTGAATCAAAATCTGTGAATTAATGCCCAGACTGTGTCAGAAGAGTTTCTTGGTGGCGTGCCATTCATTAAAAATAGTACATAAGCGTTGTTAGGCACATGCCAACAGCGATAGTAACCGGAAGCGGCAGAGGCATCGGCAAAGAAACCGCGCTAATTCTTGCTAGAAAAGGCATTAACGTGACAGTCTGCTCTCGGACCCAGAGTGAGATAGACTCCGTCGTCCATGAGATCAAGAATATTCATGGCGGTGTGATCGGTCTGAAGTGCGATGTGGGAATTGCTTTAGACGTAGAGAAACTTGTTAACAATACCGTGGAGAGCTTTGGTGGAGTTGATATACTGGTGAACAATGCAGGCGTAGCTATCTTGAAGCGTATGATGGATACCACGGAGCAAGAATGGGATGAAACTATCAATTCGAATCTGAAAAGCGCATTTCTGTGTTCCAAGGCAGTTCTGCCATACATGCTGCAACAAAAGTCCGGCATTATTGTGAATGTCAGCTCAGGCGCTGGCAAGTCTGGCTTTGAAAGCTTGTCTGCATATTGTGCAAGCAAGTTTGGTCTTATAGGGCTTACAGAGAGTCTTGCATGGGAAGTATCTTCAAGCAGGATAAAGGTGCTGGCAATTTGTCCTGGTGAAGTTGACACAGTAATGCAGGACATCGATCCCGTTTATCATAAAGAAAACAAAAACAGGATGCTAACATCAGGCCAAGTTGCATCCAAGATAGTGGAGATGATATCTGATAGCAAGTATCGCAATGGCCAGTCCGTAGATATTTAACAGTCGCAAGCATAGCACTGCCATGCACAAGGGCAATATCGAAAGTACTGCGTCTGATAGTTCTATGCTCCATTATTTCTTAGGATCCGTGGAGATAAGAAAGATGGTGACAGAAGCTGTAAGCAGGGAAGTTGAGACCTTTCTCGTCACGTTTTCAAACGGTGCAAGGACAAAGCTACACTACCACGAGACTGACCAGATACTGATCGCGACAAAAGGCAAGGGTATGGTGGCACTGCAGAGCAAGGTCGAAATGGAAGGTGACAATATGGCAAAGGTGAGTATGGACGAAGTATATGTCATGAATGAAGGCGACTATGTCTGTATTCCTGCGTACATTTGGCATTGGCATGGCGCAATAAAGAATGAGAACTTTGCACACCTGCAGATAAAAAAGCCCGGCAAAACTACATGGCTTGAATGAAACACATAATTTGATGAGCGCCTTCCTTACTAAAGGACCTGTGGTGGAAAAAAGGTTTGATGTCGTAGTCGTAGGAGGTGGTCCTGCGGGGCTTTCTGCAGCTTGGGCGGCGGCAAAGGCCGGAGCAAGCGTGATACTTTTTGAAAAGGATGAAGCAATAGCTCACAGCGTAAGGACGTCGGGCGTTAGCTGGATAGACTCTATGGAGCACCTCGGCATACCAAGCGATCTATACAACCCCGTCTCAAACTACCGGTTTATCTCGCCTTCTAATGAGGTCACAATAACCAGCCAAGCACCCCGGTCGTGTGTCCTAGATGTACGGGCTACATACCAGCACCTTGCGTTTATGGCAGCCGAAGCAGGGACAGAGATAATGGTAAGAAGTAATGTCATCAATGTCATACGCGACGGCAGCAGGGTAACGGGTGTCAGAGCAAGCACGCCAGCAGGCGACCTGGATATAAAATGCGTACTTGTAATCGATGCGAGTGGCTTTAGCACTTCTGCAGGCCGCAAGGTCGGCATGGCGGGCGAGTGGCGCCGGTATGGTATCGGTGCCGAATACGAATGCTATTGTGAAAATGTTGACACTTTAACATGGACGCTTATGGTGGGACAGCAGTATTCCGAGGCAGGTTATGCTTGGATCTTTCCTCTTTCCAATAACCGCGCAAGGATAGGGGTGGGAATAGGCAGACCCGAATCACAGGCAGATCCTCTTGGTAAGCTACATTCTATCATTGAAAGAAGGTTAAAGCCATTGGATGAGCTTGGCAGGATACAGCCGGTAGAGCTTCATTACGGCTTTATTCCAAACGAAGGAGTGCGTACAAGTTCCATCTCCGACGGACTATTGCTTGTAGGCGACTCTGCCGGTCAGGCAAATCCTCTGGTGCTCGAGGGGATACGTTATGCAATAGAGTTTGGACGTCTTGCAGGAGAGGTCGGCGCCCGGTCAATAGATCGTAATGCCACTAAAGAGTCTCTAGCAGAGTACGAAAGAGCATGGAAGAACCGTGTCGCGTCCAAAATATCTTCTGCGCTGAAGGTACAGTCGCGTTGGATAGGCCTTTCTGACAAAGAATGGGATAAAGAGATAGAGATACTACGTGACATGACTGTCGACGAGTTTCTTGACTTTATCAAGGCCGAGTTCACCGCCGGGAAAATGATGAAGCTTGCCTTCCACCATCCAAAACTAGCAGCACGTCAGTTGTTTAATATGGTCTTGAAATAAAAGATCTAGCCGTGCAAATCAAATCTCGTTAAGTTTTTATATCTTCGCTAGACCAGCACTGGTGACTTGGCTGGAGAGACCGCTGCAGACTTCACTCCAATTCTTTACATGCTGGGCTTTGGTCTCGTAGCCTCGGTGCCCGCGCTCGTACTATCGCGTTTGATTTCACCACGACGTCGCTATAACCCAGTCAAGTTTCTACCGATGGAGTGCGGACAGATGCCGACAGGTGAAGGCCGCTCGCACTTTATGATGCAGTATTACGCTTACATCCTGATGTTCGTCGTATTTGACGTCATGTCGATCTTTTTATACGCGTGGGGCTCGGCGCTTTTCAACATCCCTAGGACTGCGACTTTGCCGATAATCGCTTTCTTGGGTATAATGTTTGCAGCGATGGGCTACGCGCTATACCTTGCGGGGAGGAAGGGAATTTGGTAACGCTAGCATGTTTTAAATACGGAAAAAGAGCTGACATAATCAGGGAGGGGTTGTGCTTCTGAACAAAGAACTCGTTACACCAACTAACTTCAATGTCTTGGTGACCAAGCTGTCTGATGTGCTAGTCCGAGCACTTGATAAGCCGCTAGGCTATGCGATAAACTGGGGAAGGGTGTGGTCGTTATGGCCTGTCCATCTCGAGACTGCATGCTGCAGCGTCGAATTCGGCGCCGCATCGAGCCCTCGGTACGACGTAGAGAGGTTTGGAATCATAGAGGCATTCGGATCGCTCCGCATGTGCGATCTGATAGTGGTACAAGGAACAGTAACGAGGAAGATGGCACCCCGGCTCAGGATGGTCTATGAT
>CAZPIL010000205.1:0-3355 GCA_964586705.1 uncultured Nitrososphaera sp.
TCTTCCTTGTATAGTTGTTACATTCATTATTCCTGCCAAGGTACAACAGCAATATACAGAAAGTGATGCAAAAAACCAGCGTACGGAGAGGGGACTTTCCCTTATCAAGACAAGGGGCAAAGCCTATTAGTAATCTTGAGCGTGTCAGAGTTATGGGCTGGATAGGTGGGTTCGGTGATGTTTTTTCGAGCGAGTGGCCAATCCGCAGGAAAAAGTGTGACAAGTGCGGCCATGCTCATGGCAAAGAACGGTGCCAAACTTGTGGATGCGAAAATACTGGCAAATGAGAAAGGCTCTGAATGTTATTGACTTGTTAAACTAACCTTCTTCCGTTATGCGTCCTAACGTCAAGCAATACAAAAGCGGCAAAAACCCTTCGTTATGACGCTTTTCTGCAAGCCTAAAAAGCGATACAAATCCACACTCAGAAATCCGCGTCTCTCGTAATGCTAAAAGCTAACCGTACGTACGATAGTATTGACGCTGAAGGGAAAGAAGAATCACTGTGGGGTAAAGCTGCTGATACAGCTGCTTGATTAGGCTGAAAGATAGGAAGGAATATTGCGGAGGCTGACGTTTTTACCGGGAAGATCGAGTCAGAAGACGACTTTCCATTCTAGGTGGAAGGCGTACGTTCGTCTGGAAAGCCCAAGAAATAGGTGTAACAAGCCGGCATTCCAGATTGATGACTACTATTCATCATCGGCCGGCACGGTTGCAAGTCTGTCATGCTAGAGCGATACTAGTGCAAAGAAGGGAAGGAGGAGACTCTATCGGGTGTTGTAGTACGCCGTTATCGTCGTATTATCCCCTATCGTTATGTCCCTGACCATATTTGTGCTGCCATCTTCCCAATGGTCAAATACCAGATCTTGGTAGTTATGCGTATGGACTCTGTACGTCTGCTGGCCTTGAGATCCTTCAATAGCTTGGATTATAGTCCACATGCTGAGTGGCTCGCTAGTATCCGACAGAGCCGCACGCACAGTCAGCTCGGGTGCATCATGGATGGCGTTGTTTGTCAGCTCGGTGTATCCCATTACCAGAAAGACCTCTGCTAGATAATTTGCTGTTATGTTCATGTCAGATGAAGTTATTATTGCGCGAGTTTCGTCTTCCGAGTTGCCGTCCCAATTGGGCTGTCCCGTGTTCCAGCTAAGGTGCTCGAGGCCTGCATAGTCAGCCGCGGCCACTCTGTACATCGTAGAAGAGCTGCCGTTAAAGGTCAGCGGTGTAAAGCCTGAAGTAAGGAGACTTCCGTCATCCGCATATATTGAGACCCACATCCCTTCAATGGATGATGGACCTTCCTGTGAAGTGAATGTAATGGTCACCGGCTCAGAAGTGTCTCCTGTTGTACAGGTAGTGTCACCTACAAATGTGCCGGTTATCCCGTTGCTTGCTTCAAAGCTCATGTCGACGTCCTGCCCGCACTGGCCGCTTATGGTTACCGTCGTGTCTTCATCAATTGGGGTACCTTCGCACATTATTGTAGTCTCGCCCGTTGCTGTCTTGTCACCGGATGTTGTAGACGTGATAAAGCCGCCTTCCATGCTGCCTTTTGCCTCAAATCCGTTTTCGTCGACAGAAAGCTCGGTCAGCGAGCCTTCATCCAACCTGAACAATTCAAAGATTTGTGCGGCCCAACTTCCCGTTACATTTTCATCGCCGGCTGGCTTGAATGCCCGAAAATCAAAGAGGATGAACCCACCTTGAGTGCTGCCATCAGGACATTCGACAAGGCCTGTTGCAGAATGGCCGAAACCCAGCTGACCTGTCATTTCCTGCACAAAATAGACGCTTTGCACGCCGGCTTCTTGCTGTGCTAGCGCATGATAGTTGCTGCTTGTATTTGCTAAAATAGCGGTAAAAAGAATAGCTGCGACAGGCGCAGTTAGAATTATTCTTTTCATTGCAATAAATTAGCCTAGGCAGATAATATTAAACCGGTGTGAAGAGTCGCTAGCTTTAGATGTTACATTGCAAAGACGCAGCAGTATTCCATAGAGCAAGACAAAAGTAACTTTCTAACTTGCCTCTTTTCGTTTGCCGTTTGATGCAGCAAAATAATTCTCCCTCTTGAGGTCTTAACAGTCATTACTGCTATCACGTGTACTAACGTACAACATATCAAAAAGCAGCATAATCCCTGATGCCTATAGCTGATGCGTTGAGATAAGTGAATACTACCAATGACTCTGAAGGGAAAGAAGAACCATTACAACATTAAACTGTTAAGAGGCTACGAATGTTCAGTTTTCTGTCTCGACGACCTATTTTTCTCCTATAATAAACTACCAACAAGCAGACTGCTCCAAACAATCCAAACAAACCAGGTATAACAGCAAGGAGAAGTATTGCCGAAGCGCCAGCATTACTTGCTGAAAGAAATGGTAACATCTCTCCCATGCCACCTATGAATTGGAGAAGATAAATTCCAATTACTACAAGTAAACATCTACCGCGCTACTCTTATTCACACAGAAATTACTCTACAAGCCGATAAAAGCATTTGAATCAGAAACGAAGAAGACGTTACATCAAACCTTGCCAATCTACGGCTCATGGCATACTCCTTGTCAGGGTGATCTAAAATAAGAATAGTGGTCTAACCTTATCCGTTATTGTGTTATGCGTACAAATCCATGCTCAAGTAATATGTTCTAACACAAGTATGAAATACTGTAAATCACAACCGGCCCTTGTGAATCGCCAACATGTTGCTATCCTGGGCGGAGGCATTGCTGTCGCATCAATTGGCATAGCGATATTCTTGTACTACCTCTTCATGCCTGCATGGGTCTATGTTGAAGTGACACCTGATGTGGAAGACGACTCCAATGTAGTTACTCTCACAAATGAAGATATGGCGCGCTATCCCATATTGCAGCGGCTTGTGCTAAAGGCAGAATCTCGCGGATTAGCCCCATCTACTGGTATTGAAAAAACATCAAGCGATGAAGCCATTGAAATAGCAAACCTTCTCCAAATTCGCAATATGTCCCGTGATGACAGAGGCACGTTCGTCTACAATGGAACAACTTACTACACTCGTATCAGCTATCAGTATAATTCGCCTGGACTGGCATGAGTCGCTCAGGACGACAATAGAGTTCATCCTCTGACAATCTCCCTTCATTATGCGTACTGGTGGCGTTATGACAAAAAGCGGCACAAAGTTGAGCGTGAAAAGGCGAATTACCTTTCAGGTTGATAGAAACGCCTTTAGGTACTTCGATTCCTCTCATGACAATAGAATCAATCGTCATACTTGCATTTCCGGTGTTCTTTACTGCCGGCTTCTGTTGCTTTCTCGCAACAGAATACAGAGGGTATGAATGTGGGAGGCCGGCCG
>CAZPIL010000206.1:0-3320 GCA_964586705.1 uncultured Nitrososphaera sp.
GGTTTTGGGCACTGGGTTCAGCTGCAAAGGCCCTGAGTCATCAACCTTGCCACAGTACAGTGATGACAAATCTCCAAAACGATGGCTGCTTCCGATGAGGCATTCTTTCCAGCTATGCTAATTCTTATTCCGTCTTCTCTTGTTTATCTTGAGGATTATTATTATCGCTACTCCCCAGAGAATGAACGCCGGGATGTTCTGGCCAAGAAACCATGCCGCTCCGCCTGCGACAGCAAAGAACATGCCTATTATGGCTATTGCCTTGCGCTGGCTGACCATACCTAGTAGGATGAAAAGCCCTTTATCGGTTTTTTAGACGTGTCAAACAGCTGGGAGCGCGACTGCTTGGCAAGTACTTCAAGCAGGCGCTTGCCGGCCTGCATCTTGCGCTTTTTCAACTCTACATCTTTGACTTTTGCCTTAGAGTATTTTCCGATCTCCGGGCCAAAGTCCATGCCGACTAGGACTATCTTCTTGGCCCCGAATTCCTCGGCCAGGAACACACACCTGTCGCCATCGGTAAAGCCGCCAAAGTTGTGGACGTTTTCTACAGGCATCACCTGCGTCGTGCCGACCAGCTTCTTGAATTTTGGAACCAGCTTTTTCAGCATCTTGGTGTTGTCTCCGTGGGCGTGCACCACCATGATGGCGCCGCCTTTTGCCGCCTTTTGCAGCGACACAGGGCTGCCATCTAAATCTGTGACAACTATATCCGGTTTGATCTTGTTATCTAGCATGACCTGTGCAGCCCCGTCGGCAGCTATCTTTACTGCGTTCTTGTTCTTCTTGAGGACTGCAATATTATCCTCAAGGCTTGGACCGGCTCCCACGACAAAGACGTTCTTGCCCTTGATCTTTTTCTGCAGAACCTTGGGGTCGAGTGCTTTTTTGGCTATCATCGCAGAGAGCGTTCTTGCCGCCTCCTGGTCCTGCTCTGTGCTGTAGCCGAATTCTGCACGAATATTCTGGTAATAGGGAAACCAGTCGATGAATTTCACGAAAAACATGGAGTTTCCATTAATATTAATATCTTTTCTAGATTGTTGGGCAGCTGCGCTAACGTTAATAACGCCATAGAAACACTTGGAACAAAAGCCAATGGAGCCCAAGATACAGTCCAAGGCATGGAACCCTGAAATTGAAAGCGCCATTCTGAAAAGGTGGCAGGACAAAGATGTCTACCGCTTTGAGGCAAGAAGCGACAGGCCTGCATTTGTCATAGATACGCCGCCACCGTACCCTTCAGGCAAGCCCTGGCACATGGGCGCAGCCGCGCATTATGCACAGATAGACATGATTGCCCGGACTGCAAGGATGTCGGGCAAAAACGTCCTCTTCCCGATAGGCATCGATCGCAACGGCCTGCCCGTAGAAATCTACACTGAAAAAAAATACAAGGTAAGGATGCGCCAGATGGACCGGCAGAAATTCCTTGATCTGTGTAAGGGAGCGTTGGACGACCTCGAGGCAGAGATGCTTCAGATAATGAAGAACATGGGACTCTCTGGCGATTTTGCCAATTATTACCGAACCGACTCTGAGGAGTATCGTGCACTGACGCAGGCCACCTTTATCGAACTGTGGAATCGCGGGCTCGTATATCTGGCAAACAGGCCGAACAACTACTGCCCGGACTGTGGTACTACTATTGCCGATGCTGAAATAATCTACGACGATCTGCCAACAAAGCTTGTGCATATGAATTTCAAAGTGGACGGTACAACCGACAGCATAGTCATCGCCTCGACGCGGCCTGAATTGTTATTTGCCTGCAAGGCAGTTATAGTCAATCCTGAAGACGAGCGCTACCTTGATTACCAGAACAAGTCAGTGGTGCTTCCCATTTTCGGAAGGAGCGTGCCCATAAAGGCTCACCACTCTGCCAGACCCGAGTTTGGCTCTGGCGCCGTCATGGTCTGCTCGTACGGAGACCAGAATGACGTACAGGTTTTTCGAGAACTACAGCTGAAGGAAATAGTCGCGCTATCTGAAAACGGCGTAACTACAGAAGCAGCAGGCGTGTACGCTGGCCTGCGCATAAACCAGGCCCGAGCGCGCATAATCGAAGATCTAAAGGCAGCGGGACTCATAGAAAAAGAAGAAAGCATCATGCACAGGACGCCTCTGTGTGAGCGCAGCAAGACCCCTATAGAGATAATACCGTTGCACGACTATTATGTCAAACAGCTGGACTATGTCCCGCAGCTGCGCGAGCTTGCGATGAAATTAAAGTTCCACCCGGAAATACACCGGCAGATCCTGCTCAACTGGCTGGACTCAGTCGCAATAGACTGGCCCGTCTCAAGGAGGCGCTTTTACGGCACCGAAATCCCGATCTGGTACTGTGATTCTTGCAAGAAGCCGCTACTGCCTGAGCCCGGAAAATACTACCGTCCATGGAAGGAAAGCCCCCCGTTTGAAGCCTGCCCCAGCTGTGGAGGCAAAGGGTTCAGGGGCGAGGAACGCACGTTTGATACATGGATGGACTCGTCCATAAGCCCGCTCTTTATAACAAGATATGGCAGTGATGAGAGCCTGCACAACTATTCCTACCCCGCTTCGGTCAGGCCACAGGCAAAAGACATCATACGCACATGGCTGCATTACACCATGCTCCGCTGCGTCCAGCTTACAGGCAAGATGCCTTGGACAGACGCGTGGATAATGGGATATGGCGTCGACGAAAAGGGGGAAAAGATGAGCAAGAGCAAGGGCAATGTCATAGATCCATTTCCCATAATCCAAAAGTACGGCGCAGACACGTTCAGGTTCTGGTCGGCAAGCGAGGCCAACTTGGGCTATGACTTTCGCTGCTCGGAGCAGAGGATAGCCAGCGCGCAAAAGTTCCTGAGCAAGCTCTGGAACGTCGGCAGATTCCTTTCCTCATTTGCAGTCGTAAGGGAAAGGCCTGAAAAGCTGGAGGCGTCTGATGAATGGATACTTGCAGAGCTATCTAGGCTGGTGAAAGAGTGCAGGCGTGGATATGACGAGTACAACTTTTTTGTGCCGGCAAATGCCATCCGTGACTTTACCTGGAACGTCTTTGCCGCCCACTATGTCGAGATGGTCAAGGGTCGTGCGTACGATGACAAGCCCGGACACGCGTCAGCGCTTTACACCCTGCAAAAAGTATTTTCGACTCTGCTGCTCTTGCTGGCCCCCATAACACCTTTCATTGCAGAGGAGCTGTGGACCAAGATGTATGCAGAAAAGAGTATACACACACAGAAGCTTCCGATCGCTGCCGACGGGGAGGAAAATGGCACGTCAAACTTTACAAAAGCAATATCTGACTTTAATTCACAGGTCTGGAACAAGAA
>CAZPIL010000207.1:0-3281 GCA_964586705.1 uncultured Nitrososphaera sp.
GTCGCTATGCAGCAGCGTTCCTGCTTCAAAGACCGAGCTTCTGATCTCCACAGGCATGCATTTCCCCCCAGCTTCAGGGGTAGTGTGTCTGAACCCAAACCACCACTGTCGGCTTTACATGGCCTGTAGTGGTACAGGTCCATTATATCTGTGCCAAGAGGTTCTCTTCTTCTTTCACTTTGCCTATCTCTGACACAAGGAATCTAGAATAGATGCGCTATTTAACGGCTGGAGCACCCTGAGGGGGAGGGAGAGGGCAACGGGCTCGCTTATCTCATCCCAAGGCGGGCTAAAGCCGTAAGGGTTTTCACGCTCGCCAAGATTATAAATCAGTCATAGGCATCATTTTTTACATGCCTCTCATCTCGGTGTCAATGTATCCAGGCAGGACCCAGCAGCAGAAAGACGAGTTTGCAAAGGCTGTGACAGACATGGCTGTTAACATATTGAAGACCAAGCCTGAACACGTCATAGTCGTGTTTGATGAAAATCCCAAGGAAAACTGGTTCCTCGCAGGCAAGCAACTCTAATATCTATGCCAGCGCGACTGTGCTCCAGTGACAGTGACAACGATAGCGGTCGTGCAACTAAGGTCATCAGAGGACAAGCAAGAAAACCTGAAAAGATCTGTCGCCTATATCGATGAGGCGTCTGCAAAAAAAGCCAGCCTTGTTTGCTTTCCCGAGTTCCAGATGGCATTTTCGCCCGGCAGCCAGTCACCGGCAGAATTATCAAAGATAGCAGAGACTGTGCGTGGCGACTTTGTGGCGACATTGCGCGCGGCTGCAAAGAAAAACAGGGTGGGCGTCGTCGCCACCATCTATGAAAAAGGCAGAAGCAACCGCGTATTTGATACAGCCGTTGTCATTTCTGCCAAAGGGACTATAATGTCCGTCTACCGTAAGCTACATCTCTATGATGCACTGGGCTTTAAGGAATCGAAAAAGCTTATCGCAGGAAAAAAAATAGAAAAACCCACAAAAACTCTGGCGGGCAAAATAGGTATCATGATATGCTATGATCTCCGCTTTCCCGAGCTCTCGCGAATTCTCACAGTAAACGGTGCTGACATGCTCATCGCGCCGTCAGCCTGGGTTGCCGGCCCGATGAAGGAAGAACACTGGCAGACTATGATAAAGGCCCGGGCGATAGAGAACGGTTCGTACGTTATAGCGCCCGACCAAATAGGCAACATCTACGCAGGCAGAAGTATGGTTGTTGACCCATTCGGTAGGATCGTATTGGATATGGGGCAGGCCGAAGGTGTACAGGTAGTCGAGCTTGATATGAAGAAGGTAAAAGAGGTAAGGCAGTCGCTTCCGCTACTAAAGAACCGCAGAACCGATATTTACCATCTTTCGGCGCGCTAGCAGGTCAGCGCAAGGTAGTGGTCGTTGTGGCTGGTGCGCCAGCCCATCTTGCATTCATGCTTGTCCAGGGGGCAGGAGAACCGTTCGCTGCAGTATTCACATATGTGCGAGTGGTCGCTCTCAAAGATCATATAAGGACATTATCCTATTTTTCTTATCAATCTAATGCAATAGAATTAGTGAAGATTCCTCTATTTGTACGGACATTGCATATTAATGCAGATCTGCCATGGTTTGGCCCTGCGCGCAAACATTACCTTCACGACAGGCCAGCCGCACTTGCATGCCTTTACAGCCTTGATGGATCCCTTCTGTGGCAGTGGAGCGGATGCCCTGCAGCCCTGAGCATAGTTTGAACAACCGACAAACCTCTTTTTCGTCTTTCTTGACCTTATCATGCGCAGGCTGCCGGTCTTGCATACCGGGCACATACCCAAGACATTGTTTGGCTTGGAGGCCGCGCCTATCTCGCGCCCTATATCCTGTGAACCTTCTCTAAATGCCTCAAGCGCTACAACGAGCTTGTCCACCGCATATTCGATGACAGCGACTGGCTCCCCGATACCCTGTTCTACCTTTTCCAGCTCCTCCTCCATGCTCCTTGTCAGATCAGTCGAGATTATGTCTGGCACGTGTTCCCTCATCGACTCGACGACCGCAAAGCCAAGATCCGTAACTTCGATGCCGCGTTTTTGCTCCAAGTAGTTTCTCTTGAAGAGGGTCGCAATGATGTCTGCCCTAGTGGCTTTGGTACCTATCTTCTCACGCTCCATTTTGGCAAGCAGGCTTGACTGGCTGTAGCGCGGAGGTGGCTGCGTAAACTTTTCTTCCATGGATAACTGCCTGTTTGGCAGCTGGTCGCCGGCAGCAAGCTGCGGTAGCATCGTATATTCTGCCCTTGCATACGGTCTGTAAAGTGCAGTCCATCCTTCATACAACGTCACATTTCCTTCAGCTAAGAATGAATACCCGTTTACATCAATCGTGACATCAGTCTTTTCTGTCACCGCCGCATCGCCAAACGTAGCAAGAAACCTCTTCACTATCAGATCATACACCTTGAATTCAATTCCCGATAGCCTGACTAGTACGCCCGTGGGGTAGATCGCAGGGTGCGCAGGATCGGTCATCGTTCCTTCATGTGGTGTCAACCTGCTTCTTGACAGCAACAATGATGCAGAACCGTAAAGCGACGAGCGCGCCAGTCCTGACAATATCTTGCGGTAGTTTATCGATGGAGGAAGCTTTTGGCTTGATGTCCTTGGGTATGAGATGAGCGCCCTCAGGTACAGCTTTTCTGCTATGGCAAGTGCATACCCTGGTGAGATCCTGAATAGTCGAAACGCCTCACGCTGAAGATCGCCTGTGTTGAAAGGCACGGGCGGCATCAATGGAATCTTTCTCTTGTCAACACCGGTCACGGTGCCGTCCTTTCCGGTGCACCTGTCCACTATTGTCTGCGCCTCTGCAAGTGTATCTATTGCCGGCTTTTCATAGCGTGCGTGGATAACCTGCCCATTCTTTTCAAACTCGGCACTCACAACCCAATAGGGATCCGGAACGTACAGCTTGATTTCCTGTTCTCTGTCCGCGGCGAATGCAAGAGTGGGACCCTGTACCCTGCCTATCGACAAATTTCGGTAACCCTTGTTACCGGCCTTGAACGACTGCGCAAGTGCTCTGGAGAGATTCACGCCGTAGATAAAATCAAGCAGGTGGCGGGACCTGCCAGCCTCTGCCAGCCCCAAACTCGGTTTCTGCAGGCTTGCAAATGAATCTCTTATTTCGTCATCTGTCAGTGTGGAGAACTTGGCCCTCATCGATCTTCCATACGCACTGCCGCAGGCATATTGCAAGATGCTATGGCCTATCACTTCACCTTCCTGATCATAGTCGCAAGCATGAATGAAA
>CAZPIL010000208.1:0-3266 GCA_964586705.1 uncultured Nitrososphaera sp.
ACATTGATGCCGCTTCTTTGCCTACTTTTATTCTATTTTTTTAACTACCGTCCTCGCTATCAAAGAAAGAGCAAATTATGCCAAGGGATGCCCGGTGCACTACTGCCTGTAAGCCAAACAACTGCTAGCTGCTAAACATATTCCAGATGAAATGCGGCCCTCGGCATCTCTGAGCATCAATCTGTACGCATCATGCGCGTCATAGCGGAGCGAGTGGGTGGGTGGCTGATTGAGTCAAAATTTTTATCTCTGCTTACCTCTGTAGTCTCGAGATTTGCACAGAAAAGTGCGACTTGTAGTTTGGTGATATATGCGTTGGATGCGGTGGAGGTTGAATCTGTAAGCAAGTCCTTTGGTTCTATCAAGGCGATAAGAAATGTTAGCCTTGCAATAAAAGAGGGTGAGATCCTGGGTCTTCTGGGTCCAAACGGTTCTGGAAAGAGCACTACTATGAAGATAATTTTGGGTATTCAGAAGCCTGATTCCGGCATTGTCAAGGTCTATGATCTAAATGTGGGCGAAAGGCCGGTCGAGGCCAAGATGAAGATAGGTTATGTTCCGGATATCCCTTACCTCTATGACTATCTGACTGCAGCCGAGTATCTGGACTTTGTGGGCGTATCATATGGGATTGAGCCTGAGATCAGGCAGCAGAGGGTTGACGAGCTGCTTCAGGCGCTGCATATGGAGAAGCATGTCAATGAGGTCATGAGCGGATTCTCTCAAGGGATGAAGCAAAAGATCTCCATAGTCGCCGCCCTCATTCATCGTCCGAGAATCCTCATCTTAGATGAGCCCTTGAACGGGCTAGATCCGAGGTCTGCGAGGATAGTGAAGGAGCTTTTACACCGACTTGCTAGGGAAGGTGTAGCCATCCTATTCAGCACACATGTGCTAGAAATCGCAGAGGCGATCTGTCACCGCGTGACGATAATGAATGAAGGCTCAGTCCTGGCAGAAGGTTCTGTTCAGGAGCTTCGATCCTTGGCCGGCCTCTCCAGTTCAAATCTTGAAGCCGTTTTTCTCAAGCTCACTGGAGGCGAAGACACCGCCAAGATCGTCGAGGCCCTCAAACTATGAGGCTTTCCGTGATCCGTACCCTGTCATGGGTCCTCTTCAAGTCATACTTTCGAGCTGGACGAAGAGAGGGCCGCGGTGGTGGTAGTGGTAGTCGTATTAGTGATATAGCCGGCAGATTTTTTCGACCGCGTGTCATACTGATTTTGTACTCCGTCGCGTTCGTAGCTTCATTCTTGCTGGTTCAATTAGTTCTGCCTTTTCTCGAGAATGTGTTGGCGGAGGATCTTGTTTGGCAGATGCTGATCGGGCTTCCGATGATACTGACTTCTGGAGTCATCATAGCCGGCATACTTTTCGAGCTGGGGCAGGGTGCAGGCGTATCCCCAAGTGAGGCGGTTAATTGGCTCCCTATTTCTCCCAGAGAGTATGTGGCCGCTTCATCCTTATCAACGGCAGCTGCCTACTTTCCCTTATTTGCAGTCGGCGCAGGCGCAACTCTGCCGCTGTCACTAGAATTCAACCTCTTCTCTGTATGGTCCGTTGCGGCAATTCTCTCGATCCTTGCTCTTCTGCTAGGCGCGTTTATTGTGGAGATCTTGGCAGCGGTGAATCGGGTTTCTTCAAAGATTTACCCGAAGAGCGGCAAATTCGCCATCCTATCGCGAATAGTGTTGATTGTACTCTTCGCAGTGATCCAGGTGGCCTTCAACCCTTACTTTCTTTTCTATGTGCTTGGAGCCACGGCCAGCGTAGTAGGTGTCACATGGTTTGTTCCAATGATTTGGCCCTCAGTGGCAATAACAAACCTGATCAGACTCGACACCTTTGCCGCCGTGATCTTCTCAACTCTGTCAGTTGCCTTTGTCTTGACGGTTTTCTTGGCAGCATCTTATTTACGTCAGAAATTCTGGTCACCAACTCACATCCCAATAACAACAAAGTCTTCAATCGTATATGAACCTCAGACTCCCTCTCTACTTCAATTGGGCTTCAGTCCCTTGGAGACTGCGATTGCTCTCAAGGAGTTTAGGGCGCTTGCGAGGCGTCGTGATCTTGCCCGGTTCGTGGCTATACCTGTCGTCTATGTGATCGCTCTTACTTTGCCGGTTCTGTTCTCCTCCTCCTACGGTGATGACTTCTCGCTAGGATTATCTGGCTTTTTTCTGGCCGCGATGGTACCTTTCATAATCCCGTTAATGCTTTCCTCTATAACAGTTGGACAGGAGGGGAAGGCTATAGTCCTCATCCTTATGCTTCCCATCAGAGCCAACTCATTCATTAAAGGCAAACTCCTCCCTGCCTGGATTATCTCGATAATATCTTCCATAGGCACGGTCATCATTTTCCGGATGCTTGGGCAGATGCCACTTCCCGCAATGTGGGCCATAATCACCGCGAGCGTCTTTGTAGTGGTGGTTGAAAGCTTTGTCGGACTTGGAATCGGTGCGAGATACCCGGACTTTACTGTATCTGCTAGAAGTCGATATATTACTTTAACCGGCTTCATAAGAAGCATTGTGATTGGAGGACCGCCAGCGCTGGCGATCTTTGCACCAATCACATTCTACTTAATTTCCGGCGTAGGCATAATGGAAGAAGGAGAACAAGAAGTAGTAGATGTTCTCATACCTCCATTCGATATTGCGTTCGTGTTTTTGACTACTGCTGTAATCGGATCGGCACTGTCATACCTGGCCTACCGATTCTGCAGACGCGGTGTAGAACGATTTCTAACAAACCTGGAAGCTTGACTCACTCGGTGCAATAGTAATGAGAATCGCATTGGTCCTGTTAGCCTGCAGTGATCTAACGCGTGGCTCGTTAACCCTGAAGGTGCCACACAGCCCCTCTTCCCACGTCATCTACTACCACCACCATCATCATTTCCGGGTGACGGAGTGCTCGAAGCATCTGCGCTGACAACGTATGTCGAAAATTGGCCGGGGAGCTCGCATGTACTCGTATTGACAGCCTGCTGCTACCACCACCACCACTACTACTATTCCTGCTGCTTTCGTCGCTCCATCAGGTACAATATCCCTTTCAAAAGCTCCCTGATTTCCTCGGGAGATAACTTGCTGACAAACTGCTCGTTGACCCCTAATTCCAAGAGCTTGGTGATGTCCCAGTGAACCTGCGCTACCTCTCTGTACTGCATGTTATATCTCGCTGTACGCCTTGGACTGGACTTAAGAACAGTATGGTTCTTCCAGTTAATTATTATATAATATAATACCCTAATTTGG
>CAZPIL010000209.1:0-3265 GCA_964586705.1 uncultured Nitrososphaera sp.
TTGACAGAGACTACAACTCGGCAATAGTTGTAGAGCAACGTGGTAGAGCGTTGCTGTCATTAGGCCTACCGCAGGAACTGCGGGAAGTAACGCCTGTGGAGATTCCAAAGGGGTCACAGAAGCAGGAAAAAGAACAAGAAGAAGAGGCTATTGGACTTGTCCAATAGTAAGTTCACTACCTGTCACGCTACTCTGATTTGGCATGACTAGCGGCGCAGCTGAACCGGGCTACCAGCGCCAGACCATAATTAACCTGTATGCGTCAGGCATCGATCCGGATACAATCGCCATGCAGCTGGATATAAGCAGAGAGCAGGTAGATGCTGTCATCGCCGACTTTCAGAAACAAGAGGAAAAGAAGGCGCAATCCGCGACGGCTATCACCAATGCGCCATCGCTCTCATCTTTTCCGCTTGATGGGATGGTGGACAAGGAGGGTGCTGTCAAACAGGCACAGGAGCGCGTATGGAGGGCACTCAAATTTGAGCCCGAGTTCGACCTGACAAGTGAGGAAACGCAGGCGATCCTTGAAAAGTTCGTCAAATCCAAGGTTGGCTTTGTCATACTACACATCGACCTTGTCGGCTCGACAAAGCTGTCGATGACGCTTCCAACAGACAGGCTTGCAAACATCGTACAGGCCTTTACACAGGAGATGTCCATAGTCATCAAGGCGTACGGTGGTTTTATCCTGAAATACGTCGGTGACGCGATCCTAGCCTTCTTTCTTGCCGACAGGGATAATCTCCGTGTGCCGTGCCAGAACGCTGTCTCTTGCGCGCACGCGATGATAAGGGTGATGCAGCAGGGAATCAACCCTATCCTCAACCAGTACGACTACCCCGAGCTGAACGTGCGCGTTGGCATAGATGTAGGCGACAATGTCGTAGTACAGTATGGATGGGACACGACTACGCTTGAAGAAGGAAAAGTCGTGCGAAAGCCCCACCTTGACATACTGGGCTACACGATAAGCGTGACCGCCAAGATGACGTCGCTTGCCATGCCCAACCAAGTGGTTGTAGGTGAGTTTGTATACGAGGCACTTTCTGACGAACAGAAAACGCTTTTCAAGCCACTCGTTGTCAGCACCGAGGTGTGGGAATACATGAGCGACTACACCGGAAAGGTATACCAACTGTACGGATCGGTCTAGTCCGGTCCAAATACGCAGGCAGGATGCAATACAATACCACCTGCGTCGCTCATCTTTGCTTCTAATCCTCCAGTTGCCCGTCTTGGGGAGAGGGACGAATCTGCTTCTAAACAAAAAGTCAGTGTCGGCCTGCTTGTTCTAATATGTCGAAATAGCCGCATTTTAGCCCAGAACACGGCAAAGCTACTGAAGTTCTGCAATCTCAACAATCTTCAATAACTATATAACCGAATTTGTCACCAGTTATATCATATTGCACGCGATGGAATATGAAGACTCTTTCGTCAAGATCGCCGGCCTGATTGGTGGCGAGGAATACGTCAAGGTTGCCCGGGCGCTTCTCAATACAGAGGATGTCACTGATGAGGAGATTGCTAGTGCAACCGGTTTGAAGATTAACATCGTGCGCAAGGTGCTATATGACATGTTCGGCAAGGCGTTGATAACGGGGATCAGAGTCAAGGACGAGAAGAAGGGCTGGTTCGTCTACCGCTGGCGCGCCAAGCAGGATCATGTCGACAATTTCATCGAAAACCAGAAGAAAAAGATCCTTGACCGCCTTTATAAGAGGCTTGAACATGAAGAATCCACAGAATTTTACCACTGTGGCAACCATGACTGCCCGCGAGTGAAATTCGACGTTGCAGTCGAGCTGTTCTTCAAGTGCCCCAACTGCAAGGGACCGCTGAATATGGTTGACAACAGCAAGGTCAAAGAAGCATTGCGTTACAAGATAGACCAGATAACGACAGATATCGCAAATGCCAAAGCCGCCGCAGTTGCGGCGGCCGCTGCTGCCGAGGCCGCCAAGCAAGCAAAGGCACCTCCAAAGAAAGAGAAAAAAAAGAAGGCCGTAGCAAAGCCCAAGCCAAAAAAACAGCCCTCGAAGAAAGAGAATCAACAGAAAAAGAACGATAAAAAGCAGAAAAAGAAGAAAAAGTGATCAGTGAAGCATTAATTTTGCCGTCCTGAAGATCCCATACCACATATCCCACGTTAGCCTGCCAGTGTTGGTGTTCTGTCTGCTGGGGTGATATGAGGCGAGTAGATTCCTGCCAGAAACATCAAAGTGTGCGCCGTGAGAAAATACAAGCCCTCTCAGGCCGGCGGCTCTACAGTATGCGTCAAATGCTATCTTGCCAAGCGCAAGTACCACCTGAATATTTTCCAATTCGCCAATCTCTGTTGACAAATATTTTGAGCAATTTGCAAGTTCTGAAGAGAGGGGTTTGTTGTCGGGCGGCGCGCACCTCAAGGCGGCAGTTACGTAGACGTCATGCAGTACAAGGCCATCGTCCCTAGTATCGCTTGTAGGTTTGTTTGCAAAGCCGTTTTCATACATGGCCCTTGCAAGCCAGTCTCCAGAGCTGTCCCCCGTGAACATCCTGCCGGTCCTGTTGCCGCCATGCGCTGCAGGTGCAAGCCCCACTATGATGAGACGCGCGTTAGGGTCGCCCCAGCTTGGAAGGGGCCGCGCCCAGTATCGTTCATCCTTGAAGCGTTTTACCTTCTCTCTACCGACCTTGCGCACGTAAGATGCAAGCCTTGGGCATTTTCTGCACCTTACCACCTGCTCATTCAGCCGATCAAGCTTGCTCAGCATAGAACAAAGCTGGCCTGCCCACAGAATAATCTTTTTATCACCCGTCGAAACGTTCGTTCTACGTTTGTCAGCCTCCGATAATGACATTGCAAGGAACGAGCTGACTTGGATAGCAGGTTTGGTCGTCCTGAGCGATAACCCTTCCACACAGCTAAAGTACTGGCGCAAAAAGTTTGGAGTAAAGCAGGCCGAACTAGCCAAGAAAATGGAAATCACGCCATCTGTCCTGAGCGACTATGAGAAGGGTCGCCGACCATCTCCTGGAGCCAACTTTATCAAGCGATATCTACAGTCGCTCTATGACCTTGCTCAGGTAAACGGAAAGAGCGAGCAGCAGCCCGAGATGCCACCGATAGTACCCGACGCTGTAACTGTGAACTACCAAGCTCCCTGAAGGGCACCGGCTTCCCGGACAAGGTTTCCCTCGTTTCTCCGGTTATTAGCTGTATTTGTCGCTATGCAGCAGCGTTCCTGCTTCAAAGACCGAGCTTCTGATCTCCACAGGC
>CAZPIL010000210.1:0-3255 GCA_964586705.1 uncultured Nitrososphaera sp.
AAGACGTAAAGGCTGCCATCAACAATGAAACAATACTGATTACAGTCATGCATGCCAACAACGAGGTAGGCACCATCCAGCCTATAGAAGAGATAGGCGAGATTGTGAAGGAAAATGAGATTGTTTTTCACACGGACGCCGCTCAGTCCTGTGGAAAAGTGGAAGTGGATGTGAATAGATTGCGGGTCGACCTTCTGGCCGTTGCCGGCCACAAAATGTATGCGCCAAAGGGCGTGGGTGCTCTCTATGTGAGGGAGGGAACTGCAATCGAGAGTTTTGTCCACGGTGCAGGACAGGAAGAGGGAAGGAGGGCTGGCACTGAAAATGTCCCGTATATCGTGGGTCTTGGGGCTGCTTGTGGCATCGCCAAGGATTTCCTCCCGGAATTTTCTCATCGGATAGGGGCGCTCAGAGACGCTCTGCACAGCAACTTGCTTGAAGGAATCGGTCACGAGCGTTTAAGGCTAAACGGCCATCCTGGGAAAAGGCTGCCAAACACCCTCAACGTGAGCGTCCGGGGTATAATCGGTGAAATGCTCCTTGGCTCTATTCCTGAAATAGCCGGCTCTACTGCCGCAGCCTGCCATTCGGGCAGCTTTGAGCCGTCCAAAGTGCTTCTGGAACTGGGTCTGAGCAAAGAAGAGGCGCTAGGAGCCCTGCGGCTGAGTCTTGGCAGGGACACGAACAAACAGGGAGTGGATACTGCATCAAGGCTTATTGTAGAGCGCGTAAATGATATCTTGAAAGTGCAGAGCAGTTAGGCATGCTTGTTTCTGGCCTCTGCTACCACGCTCTGATCCTTCTGCAGCTGTTCTAGCAGTACTTCTCTTATCAGGCTGCATGCCTCGATAATCTTGTGGCTTGATATGCTATAGTAGATGTTTGGCCCTTCTCTCCGGGTCTTGACAACGCCTCTCTGTCTGAGGACGGAAAGGTGCTGGGAGAGGTGTGCCTGTCTTACCCCCAGCTTCTTTGCCATAGCTCCGACTGTCCTCTCGCCGTCTTGGAGCTCGCTTATGATTCTGAGCCTTACAGGGTTGGACAAGGTCTTGCATACTTCTGCATGGAGCTCAAAGAGCCTATCTTGCTTCATGGTATCCTCCTGCCATTGCCATTGTCATTGCTGCTACTGCTGTTGTTCCCCTGCTCACAATCAAAAGGTCAGCACCTTGTCTGATTCTTCGACTATCTTTAGCATGTCCTTCATGGTGGATATTGGACAGGCATCAAACTGCATCTGCCGCGACTTGATGCATGTGCCGCAAGCAAGCATGGTTCCGCTCAGCTCGTTGAACTTGGCAAGCTGTTCCTGTACATTGAACTTCTCGCTATTGATGCTCTCCACCTCGACGCCAGCTCCAAGCAAGAATATTTTCACCTGATGCCCCTCCAAGATTGCAGTGTTTGAAAACCGCAAGGCGTTCCATACAAGCTCGGGGTCAGTGTTGCTTATGATAATTCCTATCTTCATTCAAGCCACCAGCCTCTCTGTCCAGTATTTGCCCCATGATTCTTTTCTTTCTCTTAACTCCTTGCTGGGCTTTTGTAAGTTTATCATGGGTTTTGGCGAAGCATAAAAGCTCCCAGAGCCGTATGCAGCATTTCCTGATCCTGTTTCAATGAAACACTCTCCAAATCCATCCCAGCTTTTTGCCTCAGTTCCTAGGACTGACGAGGCTATGTTGCTTGCCACTATTTCTGCCTGTCCGAATGCAAATGTGGCAGCCTTTGGAAGCATCGTTCCTGACGGCAGTTTTACGGAAGCCACGTCTCCGATGGCATAAACTCTATCATGCCTTGTCTGCATGCTCTTTGGGTCTACTGGAATCCATCCCTATGGATCGGCAAGGTCGCTTTCTCTGACGACCCTAGGGCTTGTATGCGGGGGTATCGCGATGAGCAAATCATACTTTTCTCTGGCACCATTTTCAAACACTATTTGCTTCAAGCTTTCATCTATCGATGATACCTTTGTGTTGTTATGAAAGCCTATTCCCTTTTCATTCAGCATGGAAACAACGGCATTGCCAACATCGGGGCCGGCGACCGGCATGGGAAGTGGCTCCGGCGTGAATACCTGTATGTCTGACCTGTCTCGCAAGCCTTTTCTTCTGAGATAGTCGTCTATGAGCAGGGCAGCCTCATAAGGCGCTGCCGGACACTTGAATGGAGTACTGGAGACTAGCAGCCTTATCGAGCCGCCGTCAAACGATGACAGGACCTCTCTCAGTTTCAGAGCAGCATCGAGCGTATACATGTGATGGGCCGAACCAAGACCCGGAACCTTCTCTGGCGCTAGTTCTGCGCCAAGAGCTACTACCAGATAATCGTACGAGAATTCGTCTTCGCCGGTCCTGATGACGCTATTTTTGATGTCTATTTGCTTTACTTCTGAATTGACAAGTTTCATTCCTTTCTGGTTGATTCTTTCCTTGGGAACCTGCACTTCTTGCTCTGTCTTTTCTCCAACCATGACTCTGAACAGCGAAAAGCCCATGACGAAGGACTTTTCCTTGTCAATAATGACGGTGTTGGCCTTCTCTCCTAACAGCTCTTTCAAACGGCCTGCGACGGTGAGCCCTCCGCTTCCTCCACCCAGGATAACAACGTTCTTGCCATTCATATATTCAGATATATGAATGTCCTGATATATATCTGTAACTGGGATAAAATGTCATGAGCTGAATAAGTTGGGCAGGTGAATTGAAGGCTCGACAAGTTTGAGAGGAATGAGGGGGGAGGGCATCAAATTGATTTCATTCTACTCGGAAGATCTGGAAGACTTGAACGAACTCTTTGCAGTAGACTATCAACACTTCTTCCAAATAGGTATCTTGTAAGGCAAAAACGCAACATGCCTAACCTGCATTCTAAGGTCTCTCTGGATTTCTGCTGCTCCTTGACTTGTTTCTGAGATAGCGCCTTGTCAAATGGACCGTAACACCTGCCGCAATTGCCATGCCTGCGTAAATTGCAATCTGCACGACTGACAGCTGCGTCAGTTGCCCACTGGCAAGCTCGCCTGGCACGACGCGGAATATCGCATTCTGGGAAAGTGAGGCGATATACAGAAACCCGTCCGGGCCAACTTTGATGTCTGTGATGCAGATAAAGTCCTGTCCAAACACTATCTCGTCAACAGGATCTTCTCTGTTTGCTATTTTATCGTCTGCAAGCACCGGTGTGTCAAACGCAAAGCCGCTGCGATCTTGGTTGAGCGTGAATCTGTAAAGCGTGCCGGTGTTGCAGTCTCCT
>CAZPIL010000211.1:0-3236 GCA_964586705.1 uncultured Nitrososphaera sp.
GTCATCTTTACTGTCGTCAGCAATCAGTCCATCAACCTATTGTTAAATGTGGCAGAATTCGGTGATGTTTTTACAAAAACTATATTGTATTCCATAATTTCGGGCGTGATCCTTGCAGCCATAGCCCTTGTAAGGGTGAACTTTGTATCTCGCCACTCAATAGTATGGTATGGCCTGCACACCGTCATCAATTTTGTCCGCAGGACCGACTTTGAGGCCGCTGCCAGACCCACTAGATACACCAATTTTAAGATGAGTCCTGTGAGTTTCGTGCTGTGGCAGGTCACCAAGGTGGCGCTCATGGCGCCTCTCTTTGCCAGTCTAACCTTTGGTATGACCGTATCTTACATGGCTGAAGGAAATGACATAGGTGTGGGCTCGATCATCGGCATATTTAGCCTGCCATTTGCAGAGGTTCCATCAGACGGCGCATTTGCACAGGAACGAGTTGTTCCAGCAATACCTGCGCTTACGTTTGTTATTCCTGCACTGCTCGGGGCAATAGGCATTCGGATTCTCCTTTACGTCGGCGTTTCAGGGGCCGTCAACATTGTTTCAAATTATCTCCTCGATGCATCTGAGCGTAAACCCAAGTTCTTGAGCTATATTTCTACGGTCGAGATTATAGTTGGGACTGCCATATTCTGGGCAGGCTTTACACTCTTTTTCAATCCAGCTATTGATTTTAACACAAAGTACCTGATAGGTGGCGCGCTTGTACTTGGCACAACATTCCTTGGCTTCGGCATATGGGACAGAAGACGTGCAAAGGTGATGATATACCCTTCAAAAAAGCATCTTTATTCCAGAATACTTACAGCCTTGGCTGTCATAGCAATCGTTGGTTCAATAGTCGTCATAAACGCAAGCATCGCGGATGCAAAGAAGCTAGAATACAGAGGACCCTATATTGCACAAGAAATAGAGGTAAACCGATTTATCGCGGAGCTCGACGATGTAAATATTATCAACTACAACGTCGCCCCTCCCTCGTCATCCGTCTCAGTAATAGGTGAAGTTATCAACGAAAATCGTGACACTCTGGAAGCCATACGCCTTTGGGACAACGAAGCCGCGGGACAAAAACTAAAGCCTGAGCTTGGCCAGAGAAACGACATACTGTTTGCCGATACCGACATACTCCGGTTCGGAGACGCAATGTATTGGACTAGTACAACTGCACCAAAGCTGCCAGACAGTCTCGCGCAGGGTAACGAATGGTTCAATCAACACTTCGTATACACTCACACTAATGAAGGATTTAAGATGCTCAGAGCGGACACCGGGAACTTGGCAGACTCTAATGATTTCTTTAATCGAAATCTCATATATTATGGTGAAAGCGGCGAAGGTGGTCTCTTCTCAAATTCATGGGCCGCATACTCGGTAGGTAGGCAAACAAGCAATGAGCTTGAAGGTGTGTTCTACAACGGCACAGGAGGTGTGGATGTCCCGCCGCCCTTGAGCTGGATGTTTGAGCCGAACTTCATGTTATCCTATCCAGATACGCCTATTCACATAATGCGAAACAAGGATATACATGATAGAATGAATCTGCTATACCCGTACTTTACATACGACTTTGGATTTGCCAATACGGGAGGAGTCGCCTTGCAAAAGCTTGAGGTGTTCCCTGTGACAGACGGAACTAATACTTACTGGATGACGCCACTTATAGCAGCACTTGATACATCACACATTCCATGGGGCGCACCGTTCATGCTCAAGCTTGTTGGCTACTCACTGATAAACTCGTATGACGGCGATATGCAAATCATAGTTACCGGTGATGACGCATTTTCCCAGATGTTTTACGATCAGTACCAAGAACTTGGTGCTACTCGTGATGTACCCGTATGGCTCGAAGAGCAGATCCGCTATCCTGAGGAGATGTTCATCTGGAAGGTAGCAAAATTCAACCGCTATCATGTAACTGACCCCAAGACGTTTGTAGAAGCGAGGCAGTTCTATAATGTACCACAAGAGGCGCCGGCACCCTATTATATTATAACCAAACCCCAAGGCTTTGAAAATCCTGCCTTTGTCGGTTTCCAGTCGCTGGAGTTGGAAGGTTCACAGACCAAGAACCTTGTAGGCTACATGATAGTAGAAAACAACTTAGAGGGTCTCGGCAATATGACGTTTTACTCTGTACCATTGGATTCTTCTACAAAGCTTATCGGTCCAAGCGCTGCGAGGGAAGCACTTGAAAAGGATGAGAAGTATAGGAACTTCAAGACTCTCCTACAGGGCACCCCAAGAGTCGGAGAAAACATATTGTACAAGATAGGCGAGCAGGAAGTCTATTTCATACCTGTCTATACCGCAGCCACGACGGGCGGAGTTGTATCACAACTTGGCACAGTCGCCGCTGTGGGTGCATCGGTGACAGGCACGTTCTATGTAGGACTTGGAGAAGATTCTGCTGAAGCATTTGAAAATTACTTGCTGCAAGCTGCTGGCAGGGAGCCATCACAGCCAACGCCGGGTGGCGCCCAAGAGCCACCGGCGCCAGACCTTGATGTACAGGACAAGATAGAGGCACTCGAGATGATATTTACAGAAGCAGGAATACAAGTACTAAGGCCAACATCAATATCTGTACCAATAGAGTTCCAAGAAGGGGAGGCACGGTACATGATCAGTACAGACTATGAAACAGCAGAACAGATTATCACTCAGTTTATCTCCGACTTTGAAACAGACCGAGTATATGCATGGACTTCGGAAGACAGGATCAATTTTGGTATCCTGCGTGCGGAAGGCGGCATACTGGAAAACCACTATATATCAATAGAGGTAAGTTGATGCGCCCTATTTTGGTGGTGGATAACCTTTCACCGTTTACACCGGATATTATTGAATGTTTGAGGAAACTCGGAGTTGGATATGCATGTATAGAGTTCTCACAGGTGCAAACAAAAGATCTTGTCAAATATGACAAAATCATCTTGTCTGGGAGACGGAAAAATGACCCTGCAATAAATGCAGCAAATTCACGCATAATTAAGTCATGCTTTATCAGCGGGCAGGCCCTGCTTGGTATTTGCTATGGCTCAGAGATAATTGCACTGACACTCGGAGGTTCACTTAGAAAGATGACTCACCATGTCAAAGGGCCCATAACGATAGAGTCGAAACAGAATCCGCTCACACATGACAAGAAACAGATAACTGTTTACGAAAGTCATGGATACTGTATTGCACGACTCCCCCCTGAGTTTGAAACTCTAGCG
>CAZPIL010000212.1:0-3231 GCA_964586705.1 uncultured Nitrososphaera sp.
CTATACCTGTCCAGACAAATTTTTCACTAAGTGAAATCTTCTTCTTGGGCTTTGGGACCTGTGGGAGATAGACCGCAGCGCTCCTTATGATGCGCCTTAGTCCTGTCTCATTCTGCCTCGTGCTCATCGGAGATAACCTCGCCCCCTGCGGCCTCAATTTTCGACTTGGCCTTCTCGGAGACCTTGGCCACCCTTATAGTGTATGCGCCGCCGATCTTGCCACCACCCAACAGCTTGTCATATCCAAGCGAGGTCAGATCTAGGACGACTTTTCCACTCTCTTCCTTTCCATGTTTTGCAAAGGCCGTATCCAGATCGCGCACATTCATCCATCTGTTTACGACATTGCGGTTGAGAGAGTTGAAAGCATCATGTCCAAAGTGATCAGGCTCCTCTATCATTGTCCTCATGAAAAAGTGCTTGTGCTTGCCAGCGCCGCCAACGCCTCCGCGGCTTCCCGACTGCCTGTGCTGGCCTATCTGGCCCCAGCCGCAATACCTGCTGCCTCTTTGTCGCCTGCTTTTTCTAAACCTAGTAGCCATAATTATCACTGTTGTGCCGAAATTGATTCACGTTCTACTATCACCTTAATTAAGTCTTACTAGAGCATCCGCTTTACGATCCCGGCCAGTTCCTTGTCGTCACCGAGAACGCCTTCCTGAGTATATTGCCGCTTTGTTTTTCTCTTAAACCCACCCTTCGGTGGCGATAGAGCAAACCATGGCTTGATGCCCTCTACCTTTGACATCGCCACTTTGTTGTCTGCAATAGCCACCGCAAGGTCATCAATGCTCTTGTATTCTTTTGGTAGGTCTGCCTTTGTCAGTGGTTTGTAGCCTGTCTTTCTGCCACGCTTTTCGAGAAGTTCTTTTACCATGTCTGCGTCTGCCTTTGACCATGCGACTATGTCTTTGACTTTCTTGAGCATTCCTAGAGACTCTGCTGTCTCTGGAACCAGTGTCGCGCGAAAGCGCTTATCGAGGTTCAAGCCATCAAGTGTGGTCTTTGCCCATGAGGGGATGTTGACTGTTCCTTTAATTCTAACAACAAGATATGCCATAACCATCAACCTACGCTGTAGGTGCTTCTCAGAGCATTGAAGATTGCCTTTGTAGTCGATGACATGGTATTAGTCGAGCCGGAAGACTTTGTCCATGCATCTTTGAGCCCTGCAAGCTTTAGCAAATTGCGGATGTTCTCGCCTGCTACTAGACCAAGTCCTCTTGGACCCGGGATAATTTCTATCATTACACTGCCGCCCTTGCCTCTTACCTTGAAAGGAACCGAGTGCAGCTGGGTACATCTGCACTCCCAGCTACCGCACCCCAGCTTTACCGGAATTACGTTAAGGTATGCTGCGTTTGTAGCCTTGTCTATTGCCATCCTCATCTGACCTGCCTTGCCCTTGCCTATGCCAAACCAACCTGCTTCATTACCAACTGCTACAAGCGCGTTAAATCGTGTCATTTCGCCAGCATCAGTTTGCTTTTGCACAATGCCGACATGTACCACCTGGCTCTTGATATCTGGTAATAGGTGCTTGACAATCTCTGATTCCTGAATCCTGAGGCCATTTTCGTAGATCTGATCCATTGAGTTTATCTTGCCTGCTAGAACTGCTTGACCAAGCGTCGTCCTAGGCCTCCATTCTGCCTGTTGTTCTTGTCTGGAAAAGCTGCTCATTTCTTCTTCTTACTCTCCTTGGATTTTCCCGCCTTTGTCTCTTTCTTTGAAGCCTTTCCCGCCTTTGTCTTGGCTTCTTTCTTGCCCTCCTCTTTCTTTTCCTTCGGAGCCTTTGGCTCTGACGGCTTACCTGAGATCTTGGCCTTGATCTGCTCAAAATGGGCGGGATAGTCTTCTGGCTTTAACCCCCTCTTTAAAAGAGCTGAAAAGTGAGAATTGTACTCCTGCTCGTCTGACTTTAGCGAATTTGCATAGTCTGAGACATGCTGACCTGTTATTCTCTCCTCTGCCGGCACGGAATCATCAGATATGGGCAGGTTAACACCCGCGTCTGCGATTCCTTTGGCACACGCAGCGACTCTGGTCGTAAAGTGCTCTTTGCCTATGTATAACACTGCCTTGTTGATGCCCTTTTCAAGCGCCTTCTTGCCTAGAAGTAGACCTGTAAGATAGCATGCCGGCAAGTTGTTGTTGGCACCCTTCCAGCCATTTTTGGCAAGCTCTTGACTATGTGCAGAAGCAATGACTATATCGCCTCTGGGCGTGGCCTTTATCATCTGGGCAGACACGTTTTGATCGGTAACTCTGACAGTGGCAAAAGAGTGCCTGCCGATTATGACGGCGGCCCTCTTGCGGTAATTGGTCCTGTCCAATCTAATTCTCTTGAGAGTACGTACAAAAGTCACTAGTATCATTCACTCCTTTTCAATACGATAAAGGTGCAAAAATTCCATAGCACTTATAAACGTTCATGGTTCGCAGCGGCCCTCTTGGCAACGGATGCAGCGAATGCCCCTGCACCCACACCATTGTCGATATTGACAACGGCAAGCCCCAGTGTACAGCTCTGCAGCATCGAGGCCAACGCTGCCACACCTTCTGAGCCAAATCCATAACCGACAGAGCTGGGGACCCCGACGACCGGGACATCCACCATAGATGCGACAACTGATGCAAGCGCTCCCTCCATTCCTGCGACGACAACTATTGCGCCAACCTTTTTTGAGAGCATATCTTTGAGTGCTGGAAATAGCCTGTGCATTCCGGCAATGCCGACGTCATAACTTGTTATCACCTTGCAACCCATGGCCTCTGCCACTAACCTGGCTTCTTCTGCGACCCCGACGTCTGATGTGCCGGCGGCGACAATACCTACGATACCTCGTTTTTGCATTGTGGATTTTCTGACGGCGAGGATGGTAGTACTGTTTCTACCCGTTTCGACCTTTAGACCTTTTTTTTGTAGCGCGGCGACAAGCCTCTTTAACTCGCGTTTTTTTATCCTGCTCACAACTACTTGTCCGCTTCTATCAGCGGCTGCGAGTGCTATCTTGATGGTATCGGAGTACTCTTTGCGCTCTGCGAGCACAATCTCCGGCAAGCCCTTCCTTGGCTCCCTGCCGATGTCGAGTTTGGCTATGTCTTCTATATGCTCAATTGCGTTTATTGCTATTTCTTTCTGCGCGTCTTCAGAGCTGATGGCTCCTCTCGCGAATCTATCGAGGATAGTGCGTAAGTCCAAACGCATTACGAGTAGATTGATCGGGA
>CAZPIL010000213.1:0-3191 GCA_964586705.1 uncultured Nitrososphaera sp.
CATACGACCGTCCGAACACGGTCATGCGGGACTGGCCGATGTGCCCCACGTGCGCCGCAGTCTTTTGCAGATCTTGTGATTGAAGGCTCCCTTGGCGTAAACATAGCAGTAACTATGAGCAGGCTTGCCATAGGCTTTGCAATATCGATTGGAATCGGCGGCGCTGTCGGCCTTGCCATGGTCCGTTTCAAAGACTTTGGAAAGACTATGGGATCATTTTCTGTCGGCCTTCAGTCGTTTCCAAGTATAGCATGGGTTCCATTTGCAATATTGCTCTTTGGATATAATGACCTTGGAATACTCTTTGTCGTGGTGATAAGTTCGGTATTTTCCGTGATGATGTCTACCTATAGCGGCATACGCAATATCCCGCCAATATACATGCGAGCCGCACGCAATATGGGCGCGAGCGGTTCGATGCTATTCAGACACGTGATGATACCCGCGGCGACTCCGACTCTGATAATTGGAGTTCGACAAGCATGGTCGTTTGCCTGGCATGCACTGGTGGGGGCCGAGATACTTATGTCTCTCATTGGACTTGGGCACATACTCTTCGTTGGCCGCGACCTCATAAACATGGGCTGGATAATCGCTACAATGATTGTGATATTTGTCATAGGCATGGTAGTTGACAGGGTGTTATTCTACAAGCTTGAAGAGCGCATTCGCTCGAGGTGGGGCCTCAACCCGCAAGCAGAGTGAGAAATACTTGAATCTGTACAGGTAATCTAAAATGCAATGGCCGCTAGAAGGTGTTGTGGCAGCAGCAGCAGAATCCCAATTCATCTCTGTCCGGGGAAGGGCAATATACTTTATCATCTGTGGCTCTTGCTCCTGGTGCGCATCCTTTGTTGCGACAAAATTCGTTGGCTCGTGCCCTGTTTGCAATGGCCGCAGGCTGTCGCGTATGCGGATCTACCTGCCATAGATTTCGCTTATTTTGCCTGCAAGGGCAGCATCAAACGTGCTTATCTTGTTCCCAATGTCGTGCGTTATGAGACTGACTGTCACTTTATTGTAAACATTTGACCACTCTGGATGGTGCTCCATCTTCTCAGCTTCTATGGCGACACGAGTCATGAACGCAAATGCTTCTGTAAAGTCGCCAAATTCAAAAGTTCTAGTCAGCTTACCTTCGGATACAGACCATCCTTTGTGTTCTGATAGCATCTTTTCTAACTCTTCCTTTGAAAGTTCTCTGCGTTCCATGCATCACCTTTCGATGGCGCAACTAATACACTTTGCCTAGATTCTATTGAAAAACCCGCGTAGTCTGCCGTATCCCACAGCGCCTGCGATGCTAAGAGACGCAGCCAATGCTGCCACCGGAAACTCTGGTACCACCTGTATGCTTGACTGCACCGACTCGTTAGACGCGTTTATCTTTTCCACTCTGACTGTGAATGAGCCCTGAGCGTCAAAGGTAACATCTTGCGATGACAGGCCCTCTGGTGTTGTTGTTCCTCCGCTTATCGAAAGCACATCACCTTCCTCATCCTCTATTACAAGCTCATAAGTAGCAGCGTACACTGAGTTGCCCTGCTTATCGTTTATCTTTATACCAAAAGGCACTGGCTGCTGGGGCAATATCTCCTCTGGTATCGTCAGGTTGACAGAGTAGCTTGTAGACTCTGACTCTACCTGTATCACCCTCACTTCGTCTTCGGGTTCCGGCGGACTCAGCGCGAAGATGACCTCGCTCGGTGACCTGTCACCTGCCTTTATTTTTTCCTGAAGGTCTTCAAGATTCTTTCTTGAAATTGTATAATGTACTACTATTTCTTCCTCGCCATAGTTGTCTACAAATACTGGAACTGCAAAACCATTTACTGTGCCCTTTAGAGACTGGCGGTCAAAGTCAGACAGTTCCTTTGGTATGAATATTTCTGTATGAAGCATCCCTACTCTGGTCGGTAGATCAGATTCCCAGTCAAAGGGCATCGAAAAGCTGATGGTCTTGGTGGCTTCGTCATAGTCTGACTTACTGATCGCGCCGTAGTAATTGCGTACCTTGACGCTCTGTGTTTCACCAACAGTTATCATTTCTTCCCTGCCCGGCGTAACCCATACATCGTACGAGATTATCGGATCGACTTGGGTTCTAGTCGTCCCGACGGTATGTATCTCTACAAATAGGTTGTAGAGACCTGCCTCGTTGAATATTGGTCCCTCCACAACTACCGGCTGGCCATAATTCCATATGCCGCCATATTGGATCTCAGAAATTCCCCTAGCTGTTGCAACTGGAATATCATTGGGCATTATTTTTATGATTAGATCCCCTTCAGGATCATAGAACAGCCCTTGGCCGCCAAAGGCATCACCACCTTCGGTCTGGATTGGTATCTCTTGCCCATCTTTCTTGAAAAAGATCCTGTATGTGACTTCATTAAAGTTCTCGTTAGTATTTTCGTCAAAAAACCTTGCGCTGATGAATACAGGATCGCTCGTGCTCGTCACTACTGGAGGATTGACACTCAAAAATATGCTGGCCTTCTTGCCGCCAAAGTCTGCTGCAGGAGGCTGGTGTCCTCCATGGGCATAGGCGCTGGGAATAGCAGATACTCCCAGCATAATTGTTGCAAAAAATATGAATACAGAAACCGCACGCAGGGAAATCTTCCCCGTCGAGCTGGAGACCATCTCAACTGTGAGTTTCCTGTGTAGTATATAATCCTAATTCAAATTTGCTGCATTACAATCAACTGGAAAGTGCCATGGGTTCTTAACTCCTGTCTGACTAACTGACATTTATAAGGCCATCAAACTTTGCAAAAAATTGGCGGGCGGCTGGTCTAGCTCGGTTATGATACCGCTCTTACACAGCGGTGGTCGGGTGTTCAAATCACCCGCCGCCCACTTTTATAAAAAAGATAGGGGTTGCTATTGCTGTGTTTCCTCGCCTGTAGGGATGGATATGAACGGCGTTCCTCCTTCACCAACTACCAAGGGCAGGCTACCATCCCACTTTTGGGCCTTGAGCCACTCCAAGTAACTTGGGCTCTCTCTTAGTCTGGTATCGATAATTTGGATTGCCGCTGCTTCACCTTCTGCTTCAAGTATGTTTGCCTGTCTGAGCCCTTCTGCTCTTGCAATGTTGGCTCTTTGCTCGCCTATTGCCGCTGCTTATACCTGCTGCGCTTCAATTTCTATCCTTGTGAGGTAGTTCTGTGCCTGTAGTGCTCTCT
>CAZPIL010000214.1:0-3177 GCA_964586705.1 uncultured Nitrososphaera sp.
GGAGAGGTGGCACCACTTGACATTACAAGCTTGCAATCGGCTAGCTTGCAGAACCTGTAGAGGTCCCGGACTTGTGCAAGCCACATAGCTAGAGCCTTTGCATCCTTCGTCCTTGCCCGTGCTACTTGGACTTCAAGTCCTGTACCAGCCCGGACCTTTTTCTTCAGTCTTTCTCGAACCTTGTCTAAGTTCTGAATGACTACTAGATCTACACGTTGAATATATTCTACATTTTCAGAGACAACTAGGTAAGGATAATTTACGGGTTCCGGAGGCTCCATTGCAACTCTTCGAATCGTACCAGGGAATTCATCCGAGGAGGCTATCCTATCTATGCCTAGCTGCCTTGCAACCACAGGCATGTCAAAGTTGCCGTCAACGCAGAGATCTAGTCTGAAGAAAGGAGCCCCCTGTAGGTTTCGATGTTGTCAGACGGACGGTAGCGCCTCACAGGCTTGAACTTGACTCTTACAGCATCCGATTCGGCAAGTGAAAGTTTGCCCCGGCAAATCCTCTGTTTATCAAGCCTGAGGTAGAGATTGCCCTTTTCGTCAGAGTAGTAGTCGATGCTGTGGGCAAGCTCGTGTCTGTCAGAACTATTGAGCGATGATATTATCCTAGTGGCAAGTACGCCAGCTTCCAAGCTTGTAACTATCGCCCTTAAAAGTATGATATTGTTACCAAAGTGACCCTCAGACGGCTTACCGGAAAAGCTCGCTGCAGGCACTGCGAGAGTCTCTTCTATCGCGGCAAGCACTTTTTCCCGATCCTCTGTCGCGTGCAATACAATATTCACCTCTGCGGCAGAGAACTTTAGCTTGTCGCGCATATATGAAAGAGAAAGAAAGAAGGGCTAAAAAGTTATTGTGGGGTCTGCTCTGCAGACACTTCGACAGGTTTGGCTTCCGTCATCGCCCTTGATTCCGGCGTTGATATCAGCTTGGTCTTTTTGATACCGATGTGTCTGACAATGGCTATCTTGCGCGCTTCTTCATATATTGCAGCTCCGATGACACTATTTGTCTCCCTCGGTACGCTGCCGGACTTACTGCCAGTCACCTGTCTTACAAACTCCTCGACTGTCATCTGCGGTATCTTTTCCGACAAAATCCTATGTGCAATCATGCGTAACTCGTGTTTTTTAGAAGCATTGACTCGCCTCTGAGTAAATGCTATAAAGGCAACACGGAACTTGTAGCCATCCTGAGTAGTGTAATCCTGTACAAATGTAACCATCGAACTCCCGCGCCGGACAAGGCTTCTCTGGAATTCCTTTGCATACTCATGTCCCTTGAAACGAGTGTTTGCAGTGCCATCAGTTATATTTTCAACCTGAATGAAGACCTTTATCTGGTGTTGGTCCATTGATTGATCAGGGTTTCCTTTCATCATGTCATGTAGAGTATTTTCAATCACCCTCCCCTTGGCCTGCTCAGCCTCGGTTATTGGAACGTAGTTAACGGATCCGGGCGGCTCAAATCCGGCCGGCTTGTTGACGATGACCCATTGCTTATCTCGCCACTTATCTCGGACGCGGCCGCCTTTCTTTGCTCCTTTGGCCATTATCTTTCACCCTTGTAATCCAGAATATATATTGTGCGTCAGCCTCTAGGCGTAATTTCCTTTATACCACCCATGTACGGCCGCAGCACTTCGGGAACCTCGACAGTTCCTGAAGGAGTCTGGTAATTCTCCATTATTGCAACTAGCGTACGCTGGACGGCTACAAGGGTGCTGTTTAATGTGTATACTAACTTTGTATCCTCGTTTGTCTTATCACGAAAACGTATGCCTAGACGCCGGGCTTGGAAGTCAAGGCAATTTGAACATGATACTATCTCCCGGTATGCATTCTGACCGGGCATCCATGCTTCGATGTCATACGTCTTGGCAGATATCTTGCCGGTATCTCCGGAACATAGTAGCATGACTCGGTATGGGAGGCCTAGATCCTCAAGGAATTCCTGCGATATGGCAAGCATTCTTTCATGTTCCCTATCCGAGTCCTCAGGCCTGCAATATACAAACTGCTCAACCTTGTCGAACTGGTGAACACGGAAGATGCCTTTCATGTCCTTACCATGCGCGCCGGCTTCCTTGCGAAAACACGGGCTCACACCCGCATAACGCAATGGTAGTTTCTTGCCTTCAATTATCTCATCCATGTGCATTCCTGCTAAAGCGTGCTCAGATGTCCCTATCATATACAGGTCCTCGCCTTCTACCTTATAGATAACGTCTTCAAAGTCATCCAGTATTACTGCGCCTGCCATCGGCTCGCGGCGTATCAGAAATGGCGGTTGGACCGACGTGTAGCCCTTTTGTGTGACAAAGTCAAGCGCAAAGGAAACCAGAGCAGCGTTCATCCTTACAAGTTCATTTTTCAGGAAAAAGAATCGAGCGCCGGCTACCTTGGCAGCTCTTTCCAAGTCCAAGAGGCCAAGTGACATGGCAATATCGACATGGTCCTTAAGATTCGGAACAGTACGGATCTTGCCGGCTGTTTTCACAACGACGTTATCATTCTCATTGTTACCTTCTGGAACGGAATCATGAAGGAGATTTGGAACAAGTAATGCAAGTTGCCTAAAGTTATCTTCTACAGCAAGGCGTTCCTGCTCAGCCTTTTCCATGCGAGCGTTTACTTGCTTCATTTCAGAAAGTTCAGAACCTATATCAACGCCAGATTTTTTCTTTGCAGATATAGCTTCAGACAATTTGTTCTTTCTTTGCCGCAGATCCTGCGTTTCTACAATGAGCTCACGTCTGCGCCTGTCAAGGCCTATAAGCTCATCTAATGGAAATTCCACATTGCGCTTTCTCAGCATTTCACGCACTACGTCAGGGTTTCCCTTCAAAAGTTTTGGATCGAGCATCCCGCGTTAACCACCCTGTGCCATTACTTTGCGCGACATCGAAATGTGCTCAAGTATTTCATCAAGTGTGCTTGCGGTAGTTGTCAACATGAACCGGCTACTCCTAATTGTTACATAGATGGTCCTTCCACGCGAAAACATTGAAAGTGTCAAGCCTTCTGGCAGGTTAACATTGTCTGGTATTAATGCCTTAACGGCCGCCCTCGCTTGCGGTGCAGATTGAAAATGCACCTTTACTGCTACCTCTACTTCAGGATATCTCGAATTTTTTGTCATTTACCGCAGCCTTTAGGCATGAAAG
>CAZPIL010000215.1:0-3158 GCA_964586705.1 uncultured Nitrososphaera sp.
CTGCTATGTTTACGCCAAGGGAGCCTTCAATCACAAGATCTGCAAAAGACTGCGCGACTGCAATTGGCGACGGCAAGGATTGTTCAGGAACCACGCCGGTAAGGTAGATTACCTGCCATACCGCTCCAAATGCAGCAAGAAAGACCGCGATACTGGCAACATCACCAATAGTATTGACGTTCTTTCTGTGCTGTTGCGTAATGGCTCTCTGCATCATAGTTATTGCCCCAGTGTTTTCAGATGCTCAGCTTACCATGCAATATAACTGACTGCATATATGCAATTGTTCGCAGAAACATGGATTTTTAGCGCATTTATCACGTTACAGGCGCCAGACCTTTCTCAGCAATCACCTCATTCAAAATACGTAAATCAAACATCCCCGATAGATCGGGCCGGGTATCAAGAAAGTCCAAGTTGTACGCTTGGTCTGCCACCTCCACCACAGTTTCCTTCATCGGGTCATAAGTAAACTCCATCCGTGTCAGGGACATAGCCAAGTCTCTCTCGTCAAACCCTATTCCAAGCAATTCCACAATGCCTTCGTTGAACAAGCCTATTGCCTCTTCTCTGTTTTCATTTATCCAGAGCGTCTTATCCACATGGGCCGTGACAAGTCTGTTTATGATCTGTGGATTGTTCTCTATGTAGTCAGCTCTGCACATCACAAGTGATGTCGAGAACCTGCCACCTTGCCAGAGATCTCGCTCATCGAGGAAGACTTGCGCATTTGCCTCCCTTACAAGCCGCGCAGCCCACGGTTCCGGCACCCATGCGCCATCAAGTCTCTTATCGGTCATCAATGTTACGATGTCAGCTGGCCGGGTGGGTTGAATTTCAGGATCTATGCTTATCTTCCCGACTTCATAACCTTGCTCTTGCAGATAGTACCTCAAAGCAACGTCTTGGGTATTTCCAAGCCATGGCGATGCCAGCTTTTTGCCTGCAAAGTCGTCAGGAGAGTTTATGTCAGCATCATTTCTCACCACAAATACTGAACCGCCGCTTGACGCGCCCGCGACTACCTTCAAGGATTTGTTAGACTTTAGGTAGCCATTGATTGCAGGATTGGGACCCACGTAGGAACAATCAATGCTGTTGGCATATAGAGCCAGCACGGCATCAGGTCCTGCTGTAAATACCTGCCTTTCAAGTCTGATGTTTCCAAGAGCCTCTTGAAAGTCACCATTTCCAACTCCAATGACTGCTTGGGCGTGGTTTATGTTTGGAAAGTAGCCTATTCGCAATACGTCAGAGTTTTCGCTAGGGCTTTCGGGATGGGCTAACGGTTGGTCATTAAGCGCAAGCGAAGTGCTTATAACAAAAGCCACGAGCGCCGCTGCTATGCCCAGCTTGACCCTATAATCCATTTTTTTAATCGGGTAACGGACGCAATATAATCGACGGCATAGGTGCAATTAGAGCGACAACAACCTAAAATATACGCAGATCCTGCATATATCATATCTATGCTGGGCAGCCTTGCAAGGAACAGAATAGACGTCAAAAAACCCCGCAAAGAGGGTCTCACGTGCACGATAGACAAATTTCATGGCGTTGACAGCGAAAACATGAAAGTCATCGCCCCATTCATTGACCTCGTCAAGGTTTATGGAGCACTTCCCCTACTGGTCTCAGATCAGGCGCTCAAAGGCAAGATAGAGTTCTACCACAATCTAGGCATCAAGGTCTCAACGGGAAGCACGATAACAGAGTTTGCCATAGCCGAGAGCTCTCTGGAAAAGTTTGCAGAAGAGATTAGAGATGCTGGCTTTGATGTAGTAGAGATAGGAGAAAGCAGCATCGATCTTTCAATGGTACAGAAAAAAAAGGTGACAGAGATTATTGAGACAACAGGGCTTGAATTCCAGTGGAAGGTGGGCAAAAAGGACCCTCGGCACCAGCTAGACCTTGACGAAACGATGCATAAAGTAGATGAGGCGGTAAAGCTGGGTTCCAAGAAGGTCGTTATTGAAGCAAACGAGGGTTACAACGTTGGCATATACGACGAGAGAGGTATGGTAAAGTGGAGCTTTGTTGGTGCCATGACAAACGAATATCCTCCAAGCACCTTCATATTCGAGGCGCCGCTTGAATCGCAGCAGTCTGCGCTTATTGCAGAGTTTGGCCAGCGTGTGAACCTCGCAGAAGTGCAAACGGATGCAATTGCTTCAGTAGAATCTCAGCGGCGGGGATTCCTTGCCAAATCTGCATTTGGTGTTTCATATGTTCGGAAGGACCCAGAAGGAGGCCCAGCTTCAAAATTCATATATTATATAATTAAGACCAAACACCCGATAGAGCAGGGAGAGTTAATGAGTCTCAGCCATCTGCCAAGAAGGACGGTCCAAGCAGCAGTGGAGGATTTGAAGAGACAGGGACTCATATTAGAGCGCAATAGTCTTGAGGACGCAAGGAAAAAGGTTTACCAGCCAGTGCACTCAGATTGGCTTTGACTTATAGGCAAGTATTGCAGCTATGGTCTTGGCATCCATTATCCTGCCGGAGAGACACATACCAATGGCCGATACGAGTTTTACCTTCTTTACCACAATTTCTTCATCTTCATCCATCGCGCGTCTGTCAGATATCTTGCGCAGGTTCTGTGCAATAAACAGATGCATTAGTTCTGTGTCGTAGCCAGGAGCAAGGTACCACCTTAGAAACGGCCTCAATGTTCCAGAATACCCAATCTCCTCGTCCATCTCCCTTTTTGCAGCTTGTATAGGTGTCTCACCGTCCTCTATCTTTCCTGCAGGTATCTCCAAGAGTGTCTTGTCTGCAGCGCGCCGATACTGACTTACTAGAAATATGCTATCTCCTTGCACTGCCACTATGCCCACGGATGGCTTATGCTCAACTATCTCTTTGTTCACCGTTTTGCCATCTATAGAATACTTTTCAAGGCGCATCGATACCTCGCCTTCATAGACTCTCTCGCTTTCAATCAGTCTTACGTGCAATACCGCTATACATGAGGCGCGGACTAATTATAATCTTGGCAAGCGTAGAAACAACCCTTATGGCTTTAGCCTGCTTTGGGATGAAATGAGCGAACCCTGACCCCTCCCCCCAGGGTGCTCCAGCCGTTAAATATTGGCAAAGCCTTTCGATAACTCTACTCGCATGCCTCTCAACTACAAGTTCCGCCTCTATCC
>CAZPIL010000216.1:0-3130 GCA_964586705.1 uncultured Nitrososphaera sp.
CGCCTTCTATGTTTATGGTCACCTTGTCGCCATTTCGGTCTTCCACATTTGCAGTGATGTAACTTTGACCCACATTAAACCTTTCAATGTAGAGCATGACCTTGCTTGCCGCCTGCAAGCTGGAAGGCATTTCGCGGTACGTCTTTTGCGACAGCTCATCATAAAAGCCAGCCTTCAAGCTTTGCGCGCCAGCCGATGGAACGCGATTATCGAGCCCAGAGTACCGGCTATGGCAGCTATTGCCCCAACGGGAAACTCTGGTACAACAACCGTGCCCCTAGCTATTCCATTCCTCGTAAGGTCAGGTGTCTGTCCGTCTTCCGTGACTGCCGTGACTTCGACCTCGACACGGTAGGTCTCGTCAGCAGGGAATGTCATTGTCTGAGAGTCCGTACCTCCTTCGGCTATCTGATCCGCACTGGAATAGACCTCGTTTCCATCAGGATCGAATACACGCAGGTCGTACGTCACATCGTCTGTTATTGTCTCTCCGGAAAACGCGTCATGGAATTGAAGGTCAAGAGTTGCTCCGTTATCGGCCGAAAGCTGGTCGGGTGTCCAGTCCAACATTATGAGCATGCCGCCAGTGTCAGTAGTCATTTCACCAGAAGTCTGCTGGCCACCATTTGAGGCAGGAGAAAATGCAAAGTCCATAGTTTCGGTGCCAGCAGATATCTCTTGCGCAAAGGAAAGCATGTCATTTCTATTTATGAGAAAGTGCAGTGTCAGATCCTCTTGCGATGAGAATGGGTCGACAGAGAGCATTCTTGCAGAAATGGGCTGATTGTTTACAGTGGCATCAAATGCAACAGCATCACCTACGCCAGCAAACGACTTGGGTATCTGGATCTCTTCATGCACAAATATGGTTTCTGCTTCTTGTATTCTCTCCACATCCCAATCAAAGGGCATAGACCAAGAATAGGTAAGAGAGTCAGAGTCGAAGGAAAAGTCCTGTATCTGATCATAATATGATACAAGAGTCGTAGGGTATGTTTCTCCTTGGTACTGAACATCTTGTGTCACAACATCACCAACAGACAGATACGAGTCAAAGGTAACGATCTGATCCAGATTCAAAAGTCCTCTAGGGTGATCAATAGCGAGTACTTCTATTCTAAAGTGATAGAGTCCTCCTTCAAGCAGAAGGGGCCCTCTGATGTTTATGGTTCCACCGGGATCAGCCTTATATGCACTTGTGAAATCTTCGCGAGTAGCAAATACCTGTGTCTCGCCCTCGCTTGGATCTACCCTTATAGTAAGTAGACCACTTTCAGTATGATAGGCATCATAAGTCAAGAGTCTTTCTTCGCCATCGTTGGTAACTTTGAAGATCTCTATACCAAACGTTGTGAACTGGATTGTTTCATTATTACCTTCAAAGAGACGAAGCTGTAAGAACCTATCCTCTGCGGTTTCGGTTGTAAGTATAGGTGGATTTACTCTGATGAAAAGGTTTACGTCTCTGCCTTGAAGAGTTGCTCCAATATGCTCCTGAAAAAGCCCATCTGCAAAAGCGCGCTGACCTGCAACAGCGGGCAGGATCAGGAGACTGAAAAGTCCCAGGGCCAGAAGCTTTTTCCCCGCTAGCACGTGTGTATCTTTGCCAAACATCATATTTAATCTTCACCAACGTGATTCGCCACGGTTTAAGTATCGCTCATAACAACAATTCATTGCAGTGTCGCCAACGAAAAGCCTCGCCATTGCAATAGCAATAGCAGCGGCTATAACAGTGGCAGCGATTTTCGTTTCTTTTCCGCGAGAAGAAAATTCGCCGGGTGTGGCACAGGATGACACCGATACTGCTCCCGGTACACCATCAGGCTCGCCAGATACAAGTTTGAATACAACTTCAGCAGAAAGTCTAGTTTATACTGCCAAGTTCGAGTGCGGTACAATTTCAGGAGATGAGGGACCGCTGCGGCCGGGCCACTATGACACAGACATAGGCATACTTAACAAGCAAGAATTTGGCGTGCAGTTCACATGGACCGTAGTGGTAAATGATGGCACGACGACACACCCAGTCATAAAGGAGCTCGGGCCACAGACTTCGACAGGAATAGTATGCAACGACCTGCGTCAGCTGATTGGTGATGAAGAATTCGTCGAAGGCTTTGTAATAGTCGACGTACCTGTGAGCGGCCAGTTATTTGCAGGGAGCAGCGCGGTGGTAGGCAGACAGGGCGACACAATCGATATCTTGGATGTGCAAGTGTTCTATACTGCAAACGCGCTTGAAGAGCTACCACACGAAGTGTTGGTCGACAAGATAGTGTTTACCATCGAGTCAGAACCATCAGGCAAGATACCAGACGAGATGATCGGAAGGAAGCTCGATGTCACACTCCGCGCGGAACTTGACGAGATTTTTGATCCTGTTGATAGGGTGAGAATGGTCATAGCAGAAAAGTACGGCTTGTCAGCAGAAGAAGCAGAGGCTCTAGCCATAAATGTAGAAATGATCAGTGTTGGTGCAGGCACAATGATAGACGACCATGCACTGTCCCTATCAAGAGTTCCACCGCAAACAAGAGGCTAGACGCTGCTAAAACGTTATATGCAACGATGGCGTTGCTGCCTCATGGCAAACTTTACTCTCCCACAACTACCATACGCGTATGACGCGTTGGAGCCACATATTGATGCAAGGACCATGGAGATCCATCACACAAAACATCACCAGTCCTACACCGACGGCCTCAACAAGGCGCTCGGTAATGCAGGTGCAGAGTTTCAGAATATGGACATAATTGACATTCTGAAGAACATTGACACCGTGCCAGATAGCGTCAGGAGTGCGGTGAACTTTCACGGAGGAGGATACAATAACCATGCATTTTTCTGGAATAACATGAAAAAGGGTGGTGGCGGAGAGCCTTCAGGCGAAGTTGCAGAAGAGATAAAGAAGGCGTTTGGTAGCTTTGCAGATTTCAAAACAAAGTTCACTGCAGACTCGACAACAGTGCAGGGCAGTGGATGGGGATGGCTAGTAAAGAATGCGTCAGGAGGAGTGCAGTTCATCACCATGCCAAACCAGACAAGCCCCTGGACAAGGTGGAAAGCAGAAAAGCTGACGCCTTTACTTGGGCTTGACGTATGGGAACATGCGTATTATCTCAAGTAC
>CAZPIL010000217.1:0-3111 GCA_964586705.1 uncultured Nitrososphaera sp.
GCTCTCTCTACAGATTCTGCAATGTAGGTGGTAATGCTCTTGATGTCTTCTGGTTTGGCGTCCTTGTCGTCTATCTCGATTACTATCTTGTAGGCCAATTGCACTACCGGCTAGCTGGCTTTGACTATTTGAGGAACGCGCATGTATCGACAATAACAGAACAGCGCTGTTTTCGGCATTTGCAGAGCAACGCGGGCAGCTTGGACGACTACGGGATTAATGGTAATGGTAATGGTAATGGTAATGGTAATGATGCTTCCTTTCTTCTCCCCCATCCAACATCCAACATCCAACAGCCAGCACCAAAGTCTGCTGCAAATGTACTTGGCAGGCCAATGTCTAATAGCACGTTTGCAGATAATACAGGTGAAGAGGATTGCTCGCAAGGGTCAACCGCATCAGCGACAGCGGCGATCGCGTAGTTGTTACCAAGCTTGACATCGACGACTTTGGTTCCGTCATTCCCCTAGAGGATGTTGAATTCACGCTTCCGCAAAGTGATCCGTCCGTTCTTCAAACACTAAAGAGCACCCACCACGCGGCAATTTTTACGGAAAGCGATAGAGAAGATCAAGGTAGCATGATAATTCTGGCCAAGGCAATGAGTGAAGATGACCTGAATAGAGAAAAAGAAAAGACAATACAAAAGATGGCAGAAAAGAAATCCAAATCATCATGACGTCTATCACGCGGCCGGTTTTGGCAGCGTTTGGGAATCAAGAAATGCTGCCTATATTACAGAAAATAACTCCACAACATATTTCTTTGTTTAATTTGCGATGTTAATGTGGCGCCAAAAAAAGCTAAAAAATCTAAACAAGATGAGCTTGGGCGCAAAGACTATATCGGATTGGACGACGAGACGATAGAATCTCTAAAGCGTCACTATAAAATTCCAGATTTGAACGACGCAGAACTTTTAAGATACCTCAAGGTCAGCCGGTTGATATTTCCGGAAGATTAATTCTCTAGTATTCAAATAGCCGGAGCTGGAAACGATAGCAATCATGCCCTACAGAATCCTTGTTGAGCTGGATGAAAAAGAAGTCCATTCAGATGACGCAAAGAGAATCGTGAATTACCTTGGTGAAGTGCTTGATACAATGGGGTACTCGTACTCCATAGACTGCTTCAAAGATGGGATGAAGGTAATGATGGGCCTCGAAAGCCCAAAGGCCAGCACGTAGGCTATTCTACCGGACAGCAAGAGCATGATTCCGGACAGAAAATATTTGTATCCATATGCAAATACGCGATGCAAGATCTATAGGTGAAGAACAGGGCGTTATTGCATAACAGTAGTAGTAGCAGCAGAATAGATTACTAAAAAAGAAACAAAAAAGAGAAAGAAGAGGAGCCGTTACTTGCCGGTTCTCATGACGTCAACTTGGCCACTGTGCAGCCAGTCCTTGAGCTCTTCATGGGTCGGCTTGGCATCGTGCTTGCCGGCCAGGTGAAGATGCAGAAGAACATAGTTAACCTGGTTGAGCAATGGCTTGTTTGCCTCGTCGCCCTTGCGGCTCTTGGCCTTTAGATCCTCCGGAACACTTTTCCACCAGTCTTCAAATTTCCTTGTCATGCGGCACATATAGAACGCCAAATTAGATTAACCTTTCTATTGATCAGAGGATCAGAACGGCAGCGCTAATCACAGTGGTCCACAGACCATCTTTGTTCCCTTCCGCAGACTGGGTAATGTTTTGAGTTTTGTATATCTTGCCTGAAAGCTTCCACTGTTCTTCCTTCTGATCCCACGTAAGGCTCGGATCGTTTGCCAATCCAAGGGTGGTAGCAAGCATTTCCATCGCCATGTCTTCAGCATAGTCTCCGGCTTTTTGCTCTGTTTCTCCCGTAGAATGATGCTCAGACAGGTAACCATATTGGTTTTCATCAGCTGGCCGGGCAAGCCCTATAGACGCGGCGATTAGTCTGTTGGGTTCGTTTGTGGCAGAGCGTGCCATGACGGTAAATGCTATTTGGCCGGGACGAAGGTACCCTCTGCCGTCCTTTATTCCAACAACCTTGCAGTTTGGTGGCTTGATGCTAGAAACAGAAACCAAGTTGAGATCTCCTATTCCCGCGTCTCGAAGTGACATCTCGAAACTTGTAAGGTAGTCTTTATGCGTGCCCTTGCCTTTGGTAAGAAACATCATCTTGGGCACATAATGTACAGGGTTGGCAAGCGGTGTTGATTCCATGTCTCACATAGTCATATTCAGCCAATCTAATTAACACGCGCGTAGAAAATTTCAGACACGTGTTTACGACACTTGAAGGCAGTAGTATTGGTGAAACAGCTTCTAGAGGTACTGCGAATTGTTTACAAATAAATCTAGTGTAACCACAGCACTTAAAAATAATTAGAAAAGAGAAAGATAATGCGCGTAACAGCGACGTTCGAGCTTACAAAGGCCCAAATGGAAGCTCTTGAATTTGAGGCCAAGTCGGAGAACAAAACAGTCGATGGGATGATAGCCTGGATTGTTCAACAGACCATACCCTCGCTCCTAGATGCAATAGAAACCGATGACGAAGGGCGCCGGCAAGAGCTGATGGACGCCCTGATAGACGAAGAGAAGCAGACAAAGGACTGAAGGAAGGAAGGAAAGAACGCTAGCTTCTAAAGTTCGAAAGCAAGCGGGAGAAAAACCAAGTAATAGAGGACGACTAGGGCAACTAGCGCTATTGCCGCGTAAATAAGAAGATGGCGCAATTTCCTTTTTCTGAGGCCTAGTCGGGCCATTGAAGCAGCTTCTCAATCATAGTATATCAGAGAATCGCCGGGCATGATCTGTCATTGTTGTTACCCTTTTTGCAGATTATACTATACACAGGACAATGTGCAGAACAAGGAAAGGTTGTACACCAGCCATATTGACCAGTGCGGCCCTACTCGCAACCGAGTAGGCTTTCGGGCCTAGTGGTAACGGGGTGCCAACCCCGGTGAGGAGATTGGCTTGGGATATACCGCGCATTTATTTTATAAAAAAGTTAATCCAAAGGACTTGGATTATAATTCCGGCGAGCGTGAACACCCTTGCGGCTTTAGCCTTCCCTGGGATGAAATAAGCGAGTCTGTTACTCCTCTCCCCTCAATGTGCTCCAGTCGTT
>CAZPIL010000218.1:0-3110 GCA_964586705.1 uncultured Nitrososphaera sp.
GACAGGAACAATGTGTATGATATTATTACAAAATTCCCCATCTGCAGCAAGAATGCTAAATATACAGAGTGTCCGAGTCTGAACTGGAGCCAAACGTCTCGAATAGAGTTCATAAGTGCATTTGTAATGCGTCCTCTATTTCTGTTATCTGATCAACTGATAACTCGCGCTTGAATTTTATGTTCATATCCTGTACAACTGGCACAATACCGCTGATGAAAGGAACCTGCAGGTATTGGCATAGTGCTTGCATTGCTGCCCTTGGTTGCGTTATCAAGTGCTCGTACTTCAATTCATATGGGTGCGCCTCTCTGGCATAGTGCACCATCGTCTGCCATTCTTTTGCAAGGTTGTAAAACGGGCGGCCTTCGTGATAGGCCTCGCCTAGCATGTTCTTTACCGGTCCTTTATCCCAGTCTGATCTGTTGCGGTGCTTGTACTCGCTCAGAACAACCGCACGTGGATCTCTAACTATGTGTATAAAACGTGCGTTCGGCCATATGGCCTTGAGATAACGTACGCGATAACAATGATGGGGGTTCTTATTCAGAAACGTCTTGTCTTTTGCAAGCCTGCAGATGTTTTTGATAAAGTATTTCTTTGCGGCATCAGTAACATCTTGTTCTGTAACGTACTTCCAATATTGAAGGTGGTGGATCCACAGCCCATTGGCCTCACTGGGTTTCAGTGGGTTGGCATCCATCTTTGGAATGCGCTTCAGTAGCTTGGATCCTCTATATGCCAATGATCCTTTTTTGGCTCGCCAATAATCCTGAAGATATGCATGACTTTCAGCCTCCGTTACATAAGAGAACATGGGATGCTTTGCTAGTGCCTCGTAGAGCACAGTCGTACCGCTACGTGCGGCTCCTACAATAAAGACTGGACTATTTTGACACATTGTTCTGTCTTTAGCCTCTCCGTATCAATCACCACATGCGGATTTTGCGGAGTCTCGTATGAACTGGATATACCTGTAAAGTTCCTTATCTCACCACTCATGGCTTTCTTGTACATACCTTTCACGTCCCGTGCAATACATGTGTCCAATGAGCATTTCAGATATACCTCGATATACCTTTTGTTTAGTATTTCATGAGCTATTTTCCGGCAATCCTCGAATGGACTTACTATTGCTACTATGACGTTACCTTGCCTTTCTTTTGCCATCAGAGCGACTTGGCGAGCCTGCCGCAGCCGCCCTTCATATGAAAAGTCAGAGTGGCCCGTCTGGATTCGTACGATGTCGCCATCCAGCACTTTGATATCCGGATTTTGCCTCGCGACCTCCCTGGCTATTGTACTTTTTCCACTGCATGGGAGGCCCGTTAGCCATATTACACTATCGTTGCTCATTTTTAGACTCAGATAAATCTGGTGTAAGCTTGCTCACTTTTAGATATAACGATACGGGTTCAGTAAAGTCTGCAGCCCGTACTATGTATAATGTACTCCGGTAGGACTTGACGGCTTGGCAGCACCCCTTCTAATAAACCAAAGATATGCCATTACCGCAGCAAGCATGATGCTCATAAACAAGTGGACCATTATACCATTCAGGGATAGCTCGGGAATCACAGTCGCGGCGTCATTGACTGAAAGTATGCGGTGTAATTTCCCATCTATTGAGAGAACATACAGATATCCATCTGGACCAACTTCTAGGTCAACTATTTGTCCAAAGTTCCTGCCGATGATAATATCATCCGACGCCCCCGGGTTATTCTCAACTTTATCCTCGAGGGGGCCACTTAGTTCAAAAGAAGTCCTCTCTTCATTCAGATTAAAGTTGTAAATAAAACCGTACTTGTAGCTGCCTACGAACAAGTCATTCTCGTACTCCTTACCAAGTTTTTCAGAATCTAAAAATACAAGACCTGTTGGGGCAACGGTATTAGCCCAAACGAATTCGGGATCGCTGTACTTGCCGCCGAGACCATGGAATTTGAAGTATGCTTGTTCCATCAAGCCATATAGTGCTCTTTCATTAGCAGTGAGACCTGGAAATTCGATTAGTTCTGCTATTTCCTCGTCAGAATCTGCAAAGCCTTGGACAAGCCTCCAACCGCCATTGAATCCCGGCTCAACAAGGTTTATTTCATCATAGCTCTCCGGCCCATTCTCTGTATCCCATAGATTGTTGGTGACCGGATCAAAAGCAATGCCAAAGCTGTTCCTGATGCCATAGGCATAGTACAAATCCACAGGATGATTACCGCCTAAGACGTTCTCAACCGCTTTGCCATCTTGGGTCATGCGAAGGATTCCGCCGGTACCATCCGGATAGATGGAATTTGGTACGTTTTGAGCAGTTGTCCGATGAACCTGTGGAACCTGCCCGGGGTCCTGTTGATCGCCTATAACTATGTACAGATTGTCATCATGCCCGATCTTGATCTTACCGCCATTATGAAAGGCCGATACAGCCGGTAGATCTAGAAGGAGCCGCCCATTAACTAGCTGTCCGTCATGGAGTTCATATTTGTATAGCCTGTTTCCAAGTGGCTCAACCCCGTCAGCATCAGAACCATCCACTGTGGGAGATTCTGTAAAATAAATAAAAACAGAGGTGCTCTGGCTATCCTGAGCCGCCGCGGCTATTCCTAGCATTCCTCTTTCGCCCTGAGTGGCAACTGAAACGTCAAGCAATGGCTCAGGAAGAAGAGTGCCATTCACTATCCGTCTTATTGTACCCTGATCCTTTTCGAGGACCAGAATATCGTCTTCTGAAAGAAATTCCATATCTGTTGGTAGATGTAAACCTGTAACGATAGTTTGAACAGCTAAATCCGGATCTGAAAGGTACGGACCTTGTGGTAAAGTATTCTCTTCTTGAGCGGCCGCCTGAATCCTGAATGAATCCGCAACGATGATTAGCATAGTAAGAACTAGCGCGCCCAATAGTGATGCGTTGGCCCTTTCGTTAACTGCTTTTTTCCGCCTTGTCACTGGCAACCGCTCCAAAACCGAGTCCGTCTAAAGAAAGAAAAATGCAAGAATTGCAGTTTCTTATAATCTGAAATTCTTGAGGTGATAACTCCAATGCTGCTGTCTTTCTTGTCATCAAGCCGCTTGGATCAATCTCGTCTAGGAAGACCTGCCCTGCTAAT
>CAZPIL010000219.1:0-3091 GCA_964586705.1 uncultured Nitrososphaera sp.
TAGTCAAAAAGCGCATCGGCGGCAGACCTTCTAAGAATAACAGAGAGAATGGAAATGGGAGATAAAATTCCCAAGGCTATATTGCTGACACTGCATACAGTAGATGCGCCTACTGGTGCTTTCACTCATTCTTTTTGGGTAGTTGTCGGTCTTTCTGGTTGGCTTATTAGTATCAGATGGGGGATTTTAGTCTCTTGAGAATAGCCCTCATTGTAATTTGGCGGATATTAACACGTGGGTTGGATAGTTCCTGATATTATTGCTGCAAACTTGAGAGCCATAATAGTTGCAGCCATAAACAGCCGACGCTAGGGTAGGACCACTTGGAGTAAGAAATGATAGTTCTGCCCTGATAGGCTATATCATTCGTTACAAATCCAAGAATGATGTGCATTTACCACGACCATTGTAAATGAATTTGAACCGTCAAGCTCATCCATGGGACGCTATGAATACAGCGCTTGCGTGAGGAAGGAACATGAGTTAAAAGGCTGGTATGATCTTAATGCAGGATCACTGCTGAGTGCTTGTGATAGTATTGTTGACCACAAGTAGCTTGCCAAGTGTTGTTAACTTTGATGAAATCTTGCCCCGATCTCCTTTCTCTACTTCCAAAAGGCCAAGTTCGACCAAGCCCTTTGCCTCTTTATTTCCCATCACGTGGTAGCTCAAAAGAGGCTTGCCGTAGCCTGAAGCTTGCTCTAGTTGCTCAAAACTCTGCACAGTCCCGCCTTGCTCGTTTATGGCCCTCAAGATCTTTAGCTTTGCCTCTGAGATTATTTCGCTGTAGCTCAGCTTCAAAACTGGCATCAAAAGCGGCATGCCTGACTCGTCCATACCAAAAGTCTTTATGCCATTGACAAAGGCTGCCGAAAGGGCCGCGCATCCTATCAGTTTGTTGCCGCTACTGACATTCATAAGTGCCTGCTGGTGGTCTTTTCCCTCTCTAGCCAAGATCTCACTCACCCTTTCCATCGTGTCTCTTATCACATTCTCGCGGGTCACTATATTGACAGTAGCCCTAATGCCCAGAACGCTGAAAATCTTGCGAGCAAAATCTTCTGCCTTTTGCTTGTCTTCAGTATAGCATATGAGCGCAAGCTTGTGCACTGGAAAGTTCCTTATACCGGATGCTATGCCTTCCTGACCCTCGCTTCCAAAGGTCGCGATCTGGATGGTCTTCAGCTGCGCCATACCGTGGAGTCGTGTCCTAATGTTATAAGGCGTACCTTTGACAGTTAAAGATTAGGTTTATCCGTTAATCAATCAATCAATTTCAATGGTCTTGGTGGCTTGGGGTGCTGTCTGCAAATAAAGACTAAAGGATAGCAGCGCTACAAAGAAAGATTTCTATGCCAACCCATTCCAATTGAAAAATATGGAAATAAAGTGTGCTGATTGTGGCTGTCTGCCATCAGAGTGTAGGACAAGCTCTTCATCTTCAGAATGTCGCAACTGTTCGTGGGAGCAATGCTGTTGTTGGACCGCAGTTCATTCGTGACTTCGACTATGCATAGGATACATTTCTTTTCTTAACGTCAACTACCCACGGCTAAAGCACGTGGGCTTGTAACTGTCGAAAAAAGAGACGCTACTATTGGCTCGTTGACATCAGGGAGCCTGCCAAGCATAGCCATGCCACGCTTGGCGATATTGCGGGCTGCGTTCAGGTCGGCGTTGAGTTCAAAGCCGCAACGCCTGCATTTGAACCTGTGACCCTTCCTGTTCTGTCTATGTATGTAGTCACACCTGCTGCATTTCTGAGATGTGTACCTCGGGTCTACTCCTAGTACGAGTTTGCCCGCATCTTCTGCCTTGTAGGTCATGAATGTCAAGAATTGGCCATACGTCCAGCTGCCAAGCTTCTGGTTGAACATTCTGCCGTTCTTTTTCGTTTTTTGTATGTACAGCTCTTCTGCTATATAGATGTCGAATGGTTTTTGCACTATCATCTTGCTTATACAGTGGTTTGTATCCAGAACGAACCGTCTCTCTCGTCCAGCCAGTCTCTTTAACTTTCGTCTGGCTGACCGAGTGCCTATGCTCTGTAGCTTTGCCTTCAAGTACCGATACTTTCCTTTCACGCTTCGCAGATGCCTAGAATTGACAAAGCTGTTGTCACTGCACGTCACGATGTTCAGAATACCACGGTCTATTCCAAGAACTTTGTTATCGGATTTCTGCGTCCATCCATCTACCTCACACTGAATGTTCAGAAATGCCCCGCCTTTTCTAATTATCAGCTGTGCGTTGGTGTAGACTCCGTTCAGAAAGCGTCGAAAATACTCTGGCACATGAACACGATATCTCTGTCGTCCGTCCACTGTACTCAATGACACGCTGCTGCTTTCAGAGTAGAACTTGAATGTGCGGTTGTCGTACCTTACTTGCAGTCGCTTCTTTGTGGAGAGCGTCTTGCACTTTTCTCGTTTGAGCATCTCGCAGGCGTGATCCCTTGCACACTGTACAAGTCCTGACGGTAATTGAGGCATGCTCTTCCTCACAAGATCGTATGTGCCGGCATCTATTCTATTCTTGTTGTTGGTTTTGTTCTTGAAACCATAGTTAAGTGCGAGCTGGCAGGCTTTTGTATATAGCATGGCTGTATCTACCAGTGGTATCACATTGCCTAGCAACTGCACCTTTATGGTTCTGAACATCGTCTGTTTGATTCCTACAGAACAATATGTTATTTAAGGCTCGCTTTCATCCCACGCCTGAAGGCTATGGGTTTTCTCGCTCGCCAATTCATTGATAATTTAGCAAATGAAGGGTATGGGAAACAAAGAGAGAGACCCCACACTCTTCAGAGGCGGGATGAATTTGTTTCCCCCCATCATAGTTAATTATCTACCACTACATATTATCATCAATCTAGGGTGGGGCACACCCGAAGACAAAGCCTGATCTGCCCGCAAGAGGCCGCCGCTCGCAAGAGCCTAGAACCTCCGGGTTTGACATCAGACCTCTGTTGGCATGCAAGCCCAAGCATTGCACTGTCATGTGCAAGCCACTGGCGGCGTACGCAAGTCTGTATGGATGAAGCAGGAACTCGTTGTAGATAACTGCGCGCTTCCGATGCAAAACGGTC
>CAZPIL010000220.1:0-3087 GCA_964586705.1 uncultured Nitrososphaera sp.
ATAGGCTAAGGACGAAACCAAGGAACGCAAAGTACAAGCAGAAATTCAGGGAAAAGCTGATTACGGCTGCTCCCGTAGCATCGGTGGGATCAACGCTGCCTGCTCCTACCTTCCCTATTTTTGACTAGATTAGTGCTCCATAGAAATATTAGGTAAGTCACTTTAACTTGCTCTTTTCTGTATAGGCGAGAATGTCCATGATTGCAGCACGTATTGCAGATATCCCTGTTCTGAAGGGATGGGCCCCTGAGCCACTATTGGTGATCGGATTTACCCACTCGTAAAACGCACGCATATTTGATTGGGTGTCTTTGGATGTAAGGAGCTGCAGTAATGCAGCGCATTCCTGCACCCTTCCAAACCTGCTCCTTGCAAGCATCTCTATGCCTGTAGTCCAGGGCCATAGCGTATGATTGTGGTATTGATTCGGATCAAGAACCCATGGCCCTGTCTTTTCAAGAGCAGATTCTGTAACTAGGGGCCACTCTTCCTTCCAGATCCTCTGCTGCAGAGTATCGAGAGAGTAGTTTGCCCGTTTAGCAAGGCTGGACATAATCGAGTTCTGGCTTCCGTTGTTCATGCCTTCTTCCTTGAGGCCATGCAAGACGATACTTTCTGTCACGGCTACGAGGTATAGAGCAGCATCCTGTGTGAGTATACGCTGTTCTCCGTCTTGCCAGTCCAGATACGTTCTGTCGCCTTCTGACCATAGTACATCTTCAACTGCATTAACCGCCCTGACAGCCATCGACAGGGTTCTCTGCGCCTCTTCTTTTCTCCCAAGCTGATGAAGCAGGGACGAAAGGTGTCCAAGCGCAAGTATCCAGCATCCCTGACTGTATACTACCTTTCCGGCGCGAAGTATGGTATCCATCCAGTCTTCGTTGCAGCCTTGCTCCAGCACGCCGTCACCGTCCACATCGCGCGTTGCAAGGTTGTCTATTGCCAGCAGCATCCTAGGTACAACATAATCGATGACGGTTGAAGGGCTGGAAACAAGAGACGCCATTTTCAGCTCTTTGACGCCCAATTCAGGCGTGAAAGGCGGGATGGTCATGCCGGATTTCACATACGTGTCAAGAATCCAGGCTGTCGAAGAAATCATGAGTGCAGTCGAGTCTATGTCGGGGTTTTCTCCATAGACTTCAGAGAAGCCATGAAATATCGTGGTAGGAAGGGCGCCTTGAAACTTTTCGTGAATCTCGCTGCTTGCCACACGCGGCCTGTATTGAAGCTCCGGTGATCCTCGACCATAAATCACCTTTTCACCAGACGTAGAAATCTGGTGTGACCAGATGAAGAGCAGTTCATGCATTACGTCATCAAAACGGCCGGTTAGAAACCAGTCTTTGAGTATGTATGCCGCATCGCGGCACCAAACAGCCTTGTAATAGTCGCCAGGGTTTATACCCTCACTTACGAACTGATCTGTCGATTTTAGAAAGGTCTCAGCAGCAACTGCAAATGGGTTAGTGGCTTTACTTCCCGAATCTAAATTACTCAAGAGTCAACATTCCCTCTAAAGGGGGTAGGTATTTGTGTATCTTTCGCCAATAATATATATTGTCTAAACTCAGGCATACGTGCTTCATATGCAAGCAGAGCTTCGATTCCCTCGGAGAGATGCAGACCCATGTCGTGGTAAGGCATATGCAAGAAGTCGAAAGTGAAATGCGCAGACTAGAATAACCATTCTAGTTTTGGAGAGCTATCTCTCCGGTAGCGTTTTGCCTGTACCCCAAGTTCTTACCTCCAGCCTCGAGCGGCCATTAGAGGCCCGGCGGTCTTTTGTGATCTAGAAAAGCTGCAATGTTTGTGCATTAGATAAATCATCTTTCTTGGATCTGCTGTCCTTACCTCATTTACTATTGCATGTTGGAGATCAATTCAGGGGCCAGCCTATCCCTATTCAGGAGAACCTGTCGAGAGACTGGCAGACAAGGAAAAAGGAACAGCCGATCCATTGCGCAATAGCTAAAGCAAAGACAATGTGATTTTGAGGATAGTTGCAGCCCGGCTTGCATCACCGCTCAGTTGGCCATGCTTGAAAGTTTGATTTTCTTTACAGCAGAGGCGACCAAAACACTTTAATTAGTTTTGCCAAGAGTTGCGATACATGCGCCCGGGTAGTATAGTGATTCCCGGCGGCAAGCTGGGATCGTACAATCCGGTCTAGTATGGGGGACTGTCACTCCTTCGACCCGGGTTCGAATCCCGGCCCGGGCGCTTACTCTTACGTCATCATTGTCGATTTTCAAACCTTCCTGCACTGGGTCTGTAGTGGTAGCCAGCCAATGGTTTCCGTGTAAGTCATCGACGCAGCAGCAAGTCATCAACTTGATATAGTTTCAAGACTACTATGCGACGCAAGCCCTCCATGAGCAAGAAAGAGAACATCAAGGGGGCGGAATAGGGTGGCAAATCTTATTGAACGCCGGAGTTGAGAATGACTGAAATGTCGAATGCCATAGCTGTCCCGGCCATAGCCGGCCTTGCCGTAGGGATTTTCTTTGTGGCCCTCATGTCAGCCGGCATAGAGCCCATGAGGGAACCGGTCGATCTTGGCGACAGGGCCGCCATCACGATCCAAGAAGGTGCTGTCACTTATGACATTCTGTCGGAATACGACGCAATCGCAATAGCTATTAACGCCACGCACGGGATGGATGAGATAAGCGAGTTGAGGGACGTCAGGACTGCCCTGTTTTACTTGGATGAAAATGGTGAAGCGTTCGAAATAGATGTCGAAACGCTGGAAAAGAGTCCTACTGATGATTTTCGGGCAGCTTCGTTTCCAAGGCCGATGCACTATTGGGATGTCTTTGTATCATTCGGAGAGACTGACGGTCACTCGCTGACGATCAACGCGTCAAACGGAAATGTAGAGAGCCATGTTGCTACATAACACTATGAGAATTGGCTTTTAATGATTTATGAAGTAAGGTTTGATTCTTATTCATGAGTCGCCAGTCCGGTGCAAGAAGGCTTGAATAGCCTGTGTTTGATTATTCATTGTTTACGCAAGAAGGTTTGAAAATCGACAATCATATATTTACACGCCTTTTAGTGCAAGGAATTTCTGTAACC
>CAZPIL010000221.1:0-3052 GCA_964586705.1 uncultured Nitrososphaera sp.
GCTTGGCATGCAATCTGTCGCTCTTTCAGGGTACGAGATGCCCCGACGCCTCGACTGGGATCTCTTCCGACGCATATACGATTTGCAGCCCCAAAGCTATGAACAGATGCTGTCGATACAGGGTGTGGGCGCGGCCACCGTTAGAGCGCTTGCGCTCATCGCAGAACTTATCCATGGCACGAAGGCATCGTGGAGTGATCCTGTAAAGTACAGCTTTGCACACGGTGGCAAGGATGGTGTGCCTCATCCTGTCGCAAAAAAAGTCTATGATGAGTCAATAGCCTATCTGCAAGGTGCTATGGAGTGCGCTGAGATAAACAGTGAAGAACGCAAAGAGGCGCTAAAGAAACTCGCAAAATTTTCGCTAAACATGTTTCCTGTGGACAGGAATTGAAAATTGCCATGTGAACCTGATCGTTTTCATTGTAGGCGCAAATACTCTATCCTTTGCATACATACATGCATACACGCCACTGCAAATACTACTTTCCTTTATTCCTTGAAAATCGGTCTTCCTGTCAGGGAAATTAAAATACATCTTTGATGAAACTGTTGTATGGCTAAAGTCATGGTTGGTAAGGCGTCAGACATAGGTGCTGGCACTATAACTCACATCACGGCAGGCGGACAGGATATAATGGTCGCAAACATAGATGGCACGTTTTATGCTACAGGCAATACCTGCACTCATGCAGGGGCTGAGCTCCATGAAGGGACCGTTGAAGGCAAGATACTGACGTGTCCGTGGCATGGTGCAAAATGGGATCTGACAACAGGCGAGATGAGCTGGTTCCCTCAAAAACTCAAGTCCGTTGGCTCATACAAGGTCACCGTGGAGAATGGAACCGTGTACGTAGAGGTCTAGTGGTGCGCTGTCGGCTCAGATGAGCTTGGGGCAGGCTCAGGCGGTTCTTTTCTGTATCCTATTTTTAGCCATATCGGCGTGATTATTGTAGTAGCGGCCACCATGAGGATGACTGCCGTGTAGTTGTTGGCAGTAAGAACACCTGCAGATGCGCCTACACCTGCGACAATCAGGCCTACTTCTCCCCTTGATACCATTCCTATTCCAACTTTCATGGACTTACCCTTGTTTTTGAGGAATAGCATCGAAGGTACCGCGCACCCCACAAGCTTTGTCGCCACTGCTATAGCTATTATCACGCCTGCAAGAGTAAGTACTTCTGAGTTTATGCCACGTAGATCAACCTGCGCGCCAATGATTGCAAAGAACAGCGGCGCAAAGATTATCTCCAACTTTCCTACGTACTGTTCTATCTGCTTTATCACACGCGTGCTTGCTACTGCCATGCCGACTGCAAATGCGCCGACTATTGGCGAAAGTCCAAAGAAAGCGGCAATGCCTGCGGCCGCAAAAAATGATGCAGTCGCCATACCTTCTATCGTGCCTTTGGCCTTCAGCTTGTCCGCGTGCAGTATGCGGGGTATGATGAGCACTGATGCGACAAGTATAGCAGCGAATATGCCGAGAATCTTGAGTATGAGGAACATGATCTCTGTTATTTCAAGATCCAAGCTTCCTGATTGCACCATGGTTGTAACTACTGATAGGGCAGCAATTGCAAGTATGTCGTCTACGATAGCCGCGCCCAGGATTAACCTAGCTTCTTTTGAGTGCATTCTTCCCAGTTCAGTCAGCACCTGTATTGTGATCGCAATGCTTGTGGCAGTGAGCGCTGTCGCTATTAGTATGGCTTGGAGCGCTTCGAGGCCATATGCTATAAACGCGTAATAGCCTACAAAGAACGGCACAACCACGCCGAGGCTGCCGACCGTGAAAGAGGCGGCACCACCTTTCAGGAATTCGCGCGGCGTGATGTGCATTCCTGCTATGAAGAGTATGACAATCGCCGAGATTTCGCCAATATGCCTTACAGTTTCGTCAAGGGATACAAGGGGTTCGTCATTAAACATGATGAGCCCACCAATTGCAAATGGGCCGACTATTATGCCTGCCACAAGCTCTCCGAGAACGACCGGTAGCTTGAACTTGTGGAACAGCTCTGCCATCAGTTTGGCTGCAAAGAGTAGTACGCCAAGCGATACAATGACATGTAGGAAAGCCGCTTCAGCTGCCATGTCCTACTCCTAAGAAAGTTTCCTCTCGACAGACCTGACCTTTTCTACTAGCGTTTGGTCCTTGTCGAGTCTCTCATCAATCCTTATGGAAGAAATTATTCTTACTGCGCCCGCATTCTTCACGGCTGTGTGAGCTGCATTTACGGCCCTGAGCACAGAGTTAACATCTTTTGCTTCGATCTGCGTGCCAAGTGCCGTTAGCGTAGCCTTGACGCCACGAGTCTTTCTGATGGCGTCATACGCTGCAGCGACCGGTTTGCTCATACTTGTTCCTCCCTTTCTGGATACAGGGATGATGCTAATCTCGGCCTGCACCGTCATCGTCTCTTTTATCCTATATGCCGGTAAAAAAAGGCGCCGGATCAATCTCCTCTGATCCTTTTCAACGCTGAACCAAATTCTGTAAGAGGCACTATTTTGACTGTGTTAAACGCTGATATGCCTGCTTCTATGCAGAGCGTCTCGATGCCATGGGCGTTGTCAGCTTCTAAAATTATGGTCCACTCATGCTCAAGGACTGAAAAGTAGAATCCTACTATTTTGCTAACGCCATTTGAGCGCATCCTCTCTTCGAGCTTTTTGTCCATCTGCAAGAGCGCATCTCTGCTCTTTGTGCTGTTAAGCGGGCACGATTCTGGCGAGTGAGTAGCAAACACTCCGAAAAGTTGCGGCATGGGCGTTTCTAACCGGGTAACCATATTTTAATGATGTTTTTTCCGTGACTTTTTATAATCTAGCTGAGGCATAATCTGCAGTTGAATATCGGCGAGTTCCTGTCCACCCTGCCTCAAGATGTCATGAAAGGAAACGTCGAGATTCCTGACAGGGTACTGAAAAAAATGTTTCATCTTGCAGGTATTCGCAAGGGTGACATCTTTTACCACCTTGGCTGCGGCAGCGGTAATGCAGTAAAGCTTGCTGCAAAGTCTGGTGTTAAAAAAGCGATAGGTGT
>CAZPIL010000222.1:0-3048 GCA_964586705.1 uncultured Nitrososphaera sp.
GGTTGCAATAGCTCTTGCCAGTACGCCGATGACTTCACTCGATATGTCATCTAGTGCAAGGCGCCTAAAAGGAAGGGTTGCTGCAAAGGTTAATACCGCTCTTTTGACCAAAAAGAGCTGGGGATGAGGTGAGTTTCGCTGCTCCAGACTGAGTCAAAAGCTATGAAGATCTCGCGACGAGCTGACCCGCAAAGTTATAATTATTAGAACAACGTTATTGTGGACATGGAGCTGGCCTATGATTACCCTCTGTACCGGCCCCCCTCAGAGGCAAACTCGGTAATATTTCAAGTGACACTAGGCTGTTCATTTAACAAATGCTCATTCTGCGATATGTACCGGACAAAAGAGTATGCTGAAAGATCCTGGGAAGAGATTCGCTCCGAGGTAGACCTGATGGCTAGACTTTATCCTGACACCCGGAGAATTTTCCTTGCAGATGGCGACGCCCTCAATCTTTCAAAAGACAAGCTAGTCCAGATATTACAATACCTATACCAAAAGTTTCCGAAGATTGAGCGTGTCTCTTGCTATGCTATGCCCAAGAACCTTCTGCAAAAGACAGATGTCGAGCTTGCAGAACTACGCAAGGCTGGTTTGCACATGTTCTATGTGGGTATAGAGAGCGGTAACGATGTTGTATTGAAAAAGGTGACCAAAGGTGCGACCGGCAAATCGATAATCCAGGCCTGTAGCAAGGCCAAAAAGCATGGATATACCTTGTCGTGTATGATAATCTTGGGCCTTGGAGGCAAAAAATACAGTAAGGTGCATATTATTGATACCGCGAAGGTACTGAGCGAGGTTGCTCCAGACTATGTAGGAGCTCTCACGCTACACCTCGACCAGAGTCTCTATGAAGAATTCATGACTAAATACGATGAACATTTTGAATTCATAGATGATGTGCAGGTTCTAGATGAGCTCGAAGGTCTAATCAAGGGTTTTAATCCAAAAACCCCTGTCGTATTCCGAGCGAATCACGCGTCAAATGTATATTCGATAAAGGGTACTATGCCTGACGATCGTGAGAATATCCTGGAGCTAGTTCACAAGTTAAAGTCCCATCCTGAAATGTTAAAGCCGAAATTTCTACGTAGGTTCTGACGATTGCTTTTTCGACATCAAAAGGATTATTAGCCAGCCGGACTTGTCAGTGTGCAAATGTACAGCGGGGAACTTGAAGTTCAGGCCAAGAGAAAGGTCTTGGCAGTCCTGCAAGATGAAATCGTCAAGATACTGCAATCTTCTCGAGATCTCTCCGCCCTAACCGCATCGCTTGTTAAGGAAGATGATAAGGACATGCAGGCCTGCCTTGAACGCATCCGCGACACTGAAGAAGAAGTAGAGAATCTACGCCGCAACATTACCCGCGAAGTGGCAGAAATGGGTGGACTCATGGCCCATCGCGATGATATTTTGAGGACTGCATATTTGGTGGATGACATCGCTGGCTACATCAATGGTATCGCGTTTAGGATAGCCAACATGAAGGGACCTGCCTTAAGGAGGGCCCAATGTGATGCTGACCTTGAATACCTTGTAGGCATGGTGGTCGATGCGATATTCAAACTGAATGAGATGGGCAGGGCGCTTTCGATAAATCCAGCGGCCACCATAGAGCTTGCACAGGAAGTCCAGAAACTGGAGCGTCAAGTCGACGCCAAGTACCGCGCGATGATAATCAAAGCGCTTGGCGGCATACCTGATACCAAAGACCTGCTTTTGTTCAAAGATGTGGTCGAGGGTATAGAGGGCATGGTGGATAAGTGTCAAGAAGCTGCCGACTCATTCACGATTCTCGCGCTTGGAATGTAAATGGCAATCAAGGGAACACTCCTAGGCAATAGGATAGTCATCTGGGATATCGATGACTCTAGGACACTGTATGGCTCAGGATATTATGGAAAGCCTATAGGTGTTCCAAAGCCAAAGGGAATAGAGTTTGATGCGCCACTTGTCCTCGACCTTATCGAAGGATGCTACCTCGTAGAAAAGGGGAAACTAAAGGTGTCCCGTTCTGATGGCAAGCCTGTCTCACAGTCGGAAATAAAGAAAATCTGCAAAAAGCAATATGTCGATTTTGACGCCAAGTATTTAGTTTTTCTAGATTTGCGCGGCAAAGGATATGTTGTGACGCCCGGTATTAAATTTGGTTGCGACTTTGCAATCTATGAGCGAGGTCCGGGCATAGATCATGCTCCCTACCTTGTACAGGTATTTCGAGCAACAGATGAGCTGACAGCTACCGGTTTGGTCCTTGCAGGCAGGCTTGCAACTACTGTTAAAAAACAGTTTATACTGGCCATCTTGAAAATGGGGGGAAAGTCCGTTGATTATGTCGGATTTGACTGGTGGCGTGCCTAGGACCGCTCTTTTCTTGGTAGGTCGAACTTGACGAAATTCTCGCCAGATATCGTCAGCTTGGCAGAAAATTTATCTGAGCCCTGCTCGAGCCAGCCTTTGTAGCGTATAGAATTCTTCACGATGTCAGTCACGCTAGGCTTTTTCTCATTTATCTCCTCATAGCAAGATAATATCTCACCGTATTTTACTTCTGGCTGCTTGTTGAATTTCGTTACATAGTATACAAACACCGCGGCCTTTTCATAATGACTGGATGGTTTTTTCTCTGCATAGAATTCCCGCAGACCCGGCTTGTCTTCTGCAGGCTTTAGGTCCACAGGTATTGGAGGTAGCGTTGGAGATACGCGAGGAGTATGCTTGACAGCTGCTACAGGCTTTTGTTCAGGTGCTGCTGGTACTTCTGGGATTTCCGGAAGTGCCGTGCGCACTGTCTGTGCCTTCAGAGCAGCCTGGCTCTGAATTCCTGTTGCAATTGCCTCCTTTACTGCAGCCTTGAAGATCTCTTCAAATCGATCAAGGTGCTTGTCGACAAAACTCTCCTTGCCTTCTAATTCTACGATTCCTTCCTTGACGTTTATGGTAAACCTTGCTTCTGATGTTCCCGAGCTCAATCCGCAATAGTTGGCCGGAGGTTTTTAATTAATTTGATGGTTCAACCGCGCAATCCCGCGGTGAAAAATT
>CAZPIL010000223.1:0-3021 GCA_964586705.1 uncultured Nitrososphaera sp.
AAAAGCCGGTGCAAGTGCTATGCCGACGGCAAGAAGACAATGGGCTGGGACTTTTTCAACCTCGAGCTGGACATGAGTTTTATAGAAAAACTCGTCGAAGTATATCCTGACATAAACAGACAGGAAGGCAATACATTTGAGGAAAGACTTGCCCTCTGGATGAACAAGCAGATGAAAAGAACGAAGCTGGAATACAACCTGAAGCTGAAGGATATACCTCAGGAGAAAGTCAAGGGGTTCCGACTCGATCCCGAATCCTTCCGCACTGATAGGGATTTGGAGGATCTGAGGTGAGAAGACTGTCAGCCCGGGAAGGTTAAATATTCAATTTGAAATCTTATATGCATATGAACCGGCGATTTGCCGAGAAGCCCCCTATGATGGTGGTTAGCGGCTCGTGTGTCGATTTTGAAGAGGAGAGGTCTCGTATAGTCGAGCTTTTGGATATGCTCGTGATGGCCACCCGGACAAAGGAAGGAGTTGAATGCTCGTCTATGGGAAAAAATACCTTGGCTGGGACTTTTTCTACATCTACTTTTCGCCAGGATTCGTTGAAGCGCTACTCTCCATCTATCCTGATATCGACAAACAGGAAGCCAACAGCATAGAGGATAGATTCGTAATATGGCTTGACAAACAGTTTAAGAAAAAAATATGAAGTACAACCTGAAACTGAGTGACATACCTTTGGAACAGGTACGAGGCTTCAAACTCGACCCTGAAAACTATCGCAGTGATGACTGGATGGAAAGGTACCGCTGATATTTATACCGAGTTATGCAATATCTGCCGTGCGCTCAGTAATTTTTGACTTGGATGGAGTTCTTATCGACTCCATGCCTTCGCATTCACATGCATGGGTTCAGGCTTTTGGGAACATCGCTAGAATACAAGTTGACAGGCGCGTACTATATGTTCTGGAAGGCATGCGCGGACCTGACCTTGCAGAAAAGGTGCTAGCGGATCACAGCGCTGACAAGTCGCTTGCCTCTGCTGTAGTGGAGGAGAAGAATCGTCTCTTTAAGGCAATGGACCGGCCCAAGTCCTTTGATGGGGTGAGAGAGATTATCCGGGAACTGAAATGCACCAAGGCTGTTGTCTCCGGATCGAACAGACACGATGTCGGGTTATTTTTAGAAGATATAGACGATGGTAAAGCCTTTGATGTAGTCATCAGTGCAGATGACATAGACCGCGGCAAGCCTGATCCACTTGCATTTGAAACAGCGCTGAAGAGATTGAACGTATCTGCAAAGGACGCAGTCGTCGTGGAAAATGCCCCGCTTGGTGTGCGTGCGGCAAACAACGCTGGCATATTGTGTTATATTGCACTTAACACTACCCTTCTTGACAGGTCAGATTTTGATGGCATAATTCCAAACGAAAGGATATTTGAGAAAACAAGTTCATTAAAGGGTCAACTCCACAACCTTTGTCAAGAATGAAAGTCCTAATATTTTCGCACGAGTCGGACTTGGATGGAGTCTACTCGGCAGCTATTGGTCTCATAAGGTATCCCCAAGCCATGACTGTCTTCCTTGGCTACGGCAGAGAGAATTTTGAAAAGATGGGCAACTTTGTCTACTCTGCAACGCACTACGGTAAAGAGTGCGGGCTTGTCATAATTGCTGACTTGGGCCTCAACGACGATACGATAGATACGTGCAGACAGATGTTTGATGATGTAGTACATAATGGATGGAAGATAATGTGGGTAGACCACCATCCTTGGTCGCAAGCGGCTATTGATACGGTAAGGCAGTACGGTGAACTGGTGCATGATGCATCTGGACAAAAGTGCGCGGCGGATTTGATGCATGAAAGACTGTTGCCAGAAAGCGACTTGGCAGCAAAACTTGCAGCCATGGCTCATACGATGGATTTTTTCACAAAGGACCAGTATCTGACCCCTATAACCGAGATGATAAAGTACTATCAGAATCTGCCAGATTTTTACGATCGCCTATCCAACTTGGCACGCAAGTCTGCAAAGGGGATACTGTGGGATGTCGAGATGCAGACTGACTATGCAAAGTATGTGAAGCTGCGCGATGAAGCACAGGTGCAAGCACTTGCCGCAACAGAAGTGAAAGAGATAGGCAGCATAAAGGTCGCCTATGTTCCTGCCTCCCCGTACCTGCAAAGCAGCCTCTTTTCTGAAAATATCTTTGCGGCCACAGGAGCCGACCTTGTCCTTTTTTACAGCAATAAAGGAAAAGTGAGCATACGCAGAAGCAATGATAGAGTATCATGTAGACTCGTCGCAGCAAGTCTGCCTGACGGCGGCGGCCACGACTATGCGGCAGGCGCAACTTTTTCAAGTGACCCTGAAAACAGGCGCGCCATTCTTTCGGAGCTCGAAGCCGCGGTATCAAAGGCTTTGAGTCAAACACTTTAAAAGAATAGGATGCGAACTAGAGGGAGTTATGGCTAGTGGATTGAAGGGCAAGGTTGCGGTGGTTACTGGAGCAGGCGGTGGGGTAGGCAGTGTAATTACCAAGAGGCTAGCATCAGAAGGCTGCAAAGTGGTGCTAATTGGACGAAATATTGACAAGCTGGCCAAAGCTGCAGCGGATGCCGGCGATAAGAAGAACACACTGACAATAGCAGCTAACATCGTCAAGGAAGCTGAAGTCCTAAGCGCGATAGAGCAGACTATTTCGGCATTTGATCAAGTAGATATCTTGGTTAACAATGCAGGTACCATAAACGATCCTATCTATTTCCACGAAATGGCTGAGGATAAGTGGAATGAACTCGTTGATACCAATCTCATCGGGACATTCCAGATGTCAAAGGCTGTAATCCCGATAATGATGAAGCAAAAGTCGGGCAACATAGTTAACATATCGTCGGCACTTGGAATACGTTCTATACCTAACGTGCCACTCGCAGTTTATGGTGCCACGAAGGCTGGAGTTATCATGTTCACAAAGAGTCTGGCTGTCGAATATGGGCCGTATGGTATACGCTCAAACTGCATCTGTCCTTCGACCATACGGAGCTCGCTCATTGAGCCAT
>CAZPIL010000224.1:0-3019 GCA_964586705.1 uncultured Nitrososphaera sp.
AGCGTATTTGTTTTTGACTGCAACGAGATACTTGCCCCTGGAGATAATGAGAAAGGGATTGAAGGTTTTGCCCTTTTTTCTAATAGTCGGTCGATCGTAATCAACTATAGTTCACTGTTTGAATCTTTCTGGAATGAAAGAGAAGTGCTCCGCTCTATACTGCGCGCAAAGAAGGAATTGATGGAATCTAACGCTCAGCTCCTGGCAGCCAACGAACAGCTGATAGTAAATGACATGCTACAAAAAGAGTTCATAAACATAGCTGCCCACGAGCTCCGCACGCCCATTCAGTCGATACTCGGGGTGTCGGACATCTATGACATTTCGGCAAAAGCAGAAGGAGAAGAAGAAATGCAAGTAGAAAAGAGCCACATGAGGATCGTCTCCCGTAACGCCGCCAGGCTTGCGCGTCTGTCCTCTGACATCCTGGATGCAACAAGAATCGAGAACAAGTCGCTAAAGTTGAACGTGGAAAAGGTGAATCTGGTTGACCTGGTATCCGATGCGATCAAGCATGCCCAAATGCTGGCTGGCGCCGACACTAAATTTATCCTCAACAAGCCCGAGGGTACAGTACTTGTGGACGCAGACTGGTCTAGGCTGACACAAGTGCTTGATAACCTGCTTCATAATTCAATCAAGTTCACCTCCATAGGAACGATTTCAGTAACTGTTGAGAAAACCCGCGATGATAAAGCCAGAATTGCCGTTACAGACACTGGCAGTGGAATAGACCACGAGCTAATGCCGAGGCTATTCCAAAAGTTTGCATCAAGAACGGATAGTGGAGCAGGCACGGGTCTTGGCCTGTTCATAGCCAAGGCCATAGTAGAAGCTCACGGCGGCAAGATAGGGGCCGAAAACAATAATGACGGAAGAGGGGCAACATTTTATTTCACGTTACCTTTAATTTAACCAAAGAAAATTGAAGAAGAGGATCCGTCGAGTCGTATTAGGTGCTGTTGAGAAAAGAGAATTTTATATACATCACACATTACCAATGAGGTAATAAGTTGGCTCTGGAAAGAATATCCACAGGCATAACAGGGTTAGATTCTTTTATTGAAGGCGGCATTCCAAGAGGTTTCACCGTACTAGTTTCAGGAAACCCGGGCACGGGAAAAACAATACTGGCCGCACATTTTCTTTTTGAGGGTCTGGACAAAGGTGAGAACGGACTATATGTCTCATTCAGCGAATCAAAAGCACAGTTCTCGATAAACATGGAAAAACTAGGAATGCCTTTTAGGGATTTTGAACAACAGGGTAAATTTGTATTTTTGGACTTTGCCTCAATAAACCAGGAAGGAATTAGAGATGCACTTGAGGAAATCCTGGCGACAGTCATAGAGACAAAGGCGAAAAGACTGGTTGTAGATTCTATCTCGGCAATTTCATATACTTACCAGGACCAGGTAGTTAGTGCCAGAATCATTCTCCAAACGGTTCTGGGAAAAATAATGAGGTTGGAAGGCGTCACAAGTATGTTGATTGCAGAAATTCCAACTGGGCGGGATGTCATAGGTTTGGGCGTTGAAGAATCAATAACAGATGGCAATATAGGTCTAAAACACGGGTCCAGCGACGCTTCCCCACTGACTCTTAATGTTTTTAAAATGAGAGGAACTAGTATTATCAAAGAACCGCACGTTTGCGCGATAAATAACGGAAAAGGAATGACTCTCTATCCCAAGCAGAGCTTGAACCCGACGTATCACGTGACAAACACACGATTGTCTTCTGGGATATCTGGTATCGACCAGAGAACTAGTGGCGGATTTCTAAATGGGACAGCCACGGGTGTGGTAGGTGCGACCGGTACGGGCAAGACGACTTTTGCCTTTCAATTTATTGCAGAAGGCGTCAAGAGGGGGGAGGCCGGAATATTCTATTCCTTCGAAGAATCAGCTGATGAAATAAGAAGGATGGCTGAAAATTATGGATACGACATCAAACAGCTTGAAAGAAAAGGACTAAAGATACTGGCAAAAAATACGGAATACCAAAGCCCTGACGCCTTTGTTGCCGCAATCCGTCACGAAATCGAAAATGGCCAAGTGAAGCGTATGGCGATAGACGGTATAACTTCGTTTGAACACACGACGATGCATGAAGGAGACAGCATGTACATGATTGCAAAACGTCTTGTAAGTCTCTCGCGTGAGAAGAGAGTAACAACTATTTTCCCCATTCTCTCAGCGCAGCAGACGGACGTAATTTTAGAAGACCTCGGTGGCCTATCTACAATCTTTCACAATATCATACTGCTGCGGCACGTGGAGATAGAGGGAAGGATGAAAAGAATGATGATTACTTTAAAAATGCGTTCAACGCCTTACGATGAATCAATTTTGCAATTTGACATATCACCAATTGAAACCGCAGATAGCGGCAGAGGGTGGACGAAAGGACCAATCGCAATAACAGGCTCTTTTGATGGGTATGCAGGCATACTGACAGGAACCGCCCAGAGATTGCCACAAGAAATCAAAAAAAGAGAGCAAGAAATTCTTCGTAGTGAGATAGCAGCTAAATCGGAAAGAAAGGAAGAATTTCTACAGAAGGAAGAAAATATTGCCAGTCAGCTGCAAGGTAAGAGGGAACAACGAATATCTGAATATAAGGCCAATAAAATGAAGGGAAAAGGAGACAATAAGAAGAGATCAGAAGGGAAAGATGCACAGGTTAGGCAAAGAAACAAGCGTAGCAAAAATACGCGAAGAGGTAGTTAAGCCCCACTTGCCTCAAAATAATAATGATTTTGATAAGATATACGGGGAGGTCGTAAAAGAAGCGCTGTCGGTCCTTGGCGAAAGTACTTCCCTGATAACTAACTACCTTGAACAAAAATATTCCATTACGCTGGCTGCCACCGCAGATAACCCTAAAGCACTCTCAGAAGCTTTAGGCGCTGCATTGGATGAAAGCAGGAGAATCATATTGAGAAGGATACTGCGTCTACTATATGAGAGAATAAATATCAAATTTCCGTCATTCATGACCGTAGATTTTGAAGAAA
>CAZPIL010000225.1:0-2980 GCA_964586705.1 uncultured Nitrososphaera sp.
CCTGTGCGCGCACAAGTTCGGCCACACGCATGGCTGGCATATTATATCGAGCGGCTATTATCCTAATATCTTCAAATTCTGGCTTGACCCCCATTACGTTTCCTTCCGCGTCCTTCGCTACCTTGACATGTACATTGAATGTGTTGCCTGCTATTTTCACAGGTAATGTCAATATTTCCCGCGGAAGGACTGCCCTCTCCACCTGTTGTATGCGGGCTCCAAGTGTCCCTGTCTCGCTAAACAGCACGCCAAGCACATAGTCCTGTAGTTGGTTATCGCATATAACCCTCACGAGGTGTGCCGGCCTGCCCTTTTTGCCAGTGCCAGTCAGCACCGTCACATCCTTTGCGCCTGCGTCAGTCAATGTCTCGATGAGGTTACCGAGAGTCTCACCGGTTGCATCATCTATATTTGTCTCTATCAGGCAGACTGTATCCTTTCCGAGTGTAAGTGGTATTGTTCCTATAGCCACGCGTACAAGATTTGCAAATCCAGCGAACTTTTTGTTGCCGGCACCATAGCCGATTTGTTCGACAGTCATCGCAGGGTAATAGTCCACAGTTTTCTGGGCGATGTTGGTAAGGAGCGCTGCGCCCGTGGGTGTCGCGAGCTCGTCTTTTGCCTGCCCGCCTTCAAGCACGAATCGTCTGCCCTTGAAAATATGCAATACTGCGTCCGCAGGATTTGGGACCCTGCCATGGGAGAATTCCAGTGTCCCTGCACCAACTGCCACCCGGGTTGAATAAACCTGCGCATCAAACAAACCCAGATTTTCAAGCGCCACCGCGCAGCCCACAATGTCTGCAAGTGTGTCGATGCTTGAAGCTTCGTGAAGGTGGACGTTATCAGGACTTTCTCCATGAATTGCTGCCTCGGCCGAGATTATCGAGTGTAGAGAGTTTTGCGCGAACTTGTGTGCTCTGCTCCCGAGCCCAAGGGTGTTGCACGTTTTTTCAAGCGCAACAAGCATTTCAGATCCCGTGCGTTCGCGTATGGTATCTCGGCACGAAAGTGAAAGTCTTGTCGCGGAGAAGCCGTGGATTGTCGTCTTGCTAAATGAAATTTTAGTTATTTTGCTTCCTTTCAGAAATTTCTGGCAGGTCAAAATGGCATCGGCGACCTTTTTGCTGTCTGCGCCGGCATCCACTAATGCGGATACCAGCATGTCGCCTGCTATTCCAGCTATCTGGCAGTCGATGACAGCTACCTTCGCCACATAGAATGTGTGAGGGGTGCTTTATATCACGTTTACCCTGTAACTGGTGTGTCCTCTAGAAGCTCAAGCTCCTGCTGGATCTCTTCTTCCGTCTGGTTTCCATATATAACTAGAAAGCGATCCTCTTCTTCTAAGACATAGTCACTTATCGAGCTGACTTCGTCGCCATTCACATAGTATCTGAGCTGGCTGTCTTCGTTTTCGCAGAACTGCGTGCCATCATCATGAATAAAGCAGTCATCCTGTATGCCCATTCCGACGCTATTGAGGAAGAGACTAAAGGGAACTTCTTCAGCGTGGCGGTGGAGGGTGGTTCCGTCGCCTCCTTCAACATGAATGAACTGCGATGCCCCTTGGTACCTTGGTTGCGAAAAGTCTATCTTTTGTCCGTCAAGAATGATTGCAAACACGGCGTGTTCGTGGGCCGACCCAAGCATGTAAGGTGCTGGCGGATTTATCTCTTGGTAAGCCAAAGCCGCTGCTACTGCAGCTATTGCAACGCCAATGCCGGCAGCTATCAGCAAAAGCCGGGTGTTCTTGCTCTTGCGCCTTTGCGCAGCAAAGTAGCTGTCGTCACGCTTGCCCCCTTTTTTTCCTGGCACGTTCTTGATGTCAACGGTCGCTTAATTTAAAAGTTAATCGACACTCGGCGCTTTGTAAGTTTGTCAACTACCATGCCCTAAAGGGGCTGTGGCTTCCCGGACAAGGTTTCCCTCGTTTCTCCGGTTATAGTCAGCTGCACCCAAAGGTTAAAGCCCAAGGGTTTTCACGCTCACCGAAATTTATAAGTAATCCAGCTCGCTAGCAACCACAAATGACAATAACGGTTATCGGATCAGGCAAAGTGGGTGCGTCGGCCGCGCTTAACTGTGGCCTGAGAGAGCTTGATGATTTACTTCTTCTAGACATAGTGCAAGGTCTGCCGCAGGGTGAGGCGATGGACATAAACCACCAGCTCTCAGAAAGGGGCTTGGACTCTATAGCGCGAGGTTCTAACAATTATGAAGACATGCGCGGCTCCGACTATGTTGTGTTGGTCGCCGGAGTCGGCCGCAAGCCGGGTATGACAAGGATGGACCTTTTAAAGACCAATGCGGGAATAGTCAAGGATGTCGCGTCCAAGATAGCAATGTACGCCAAAGACGCTACTGTCATAGTAGTGACAAATCCGCTGGACCCTATGACATATCTTGCGCTCAAGACAGTCGGGTCTGCAAAGAATAAGGTAATGGGTATGGGTGGCATGCTCGACTTATCAAGGTTCAAGAGCTTCATCCAAGAGGCGACCGGCTTCTCCCGCGATTCGATACATGCCATGGTCATTTCAGAGCACGGCGAGAACATGCTACCCCTTACGCGCTATTCATCTATTGGCGGCATACCACTGCACGACTTTATCTCAAAAGACAAGGCGCAGGAAGTCTTTGACAAGACGAAGAAGGTAGCTGCAGATGTCATTGCGCTCAAGGGTGCCACAGTATATGCACCAGGCAACGCTGTTGCAACCATGATAGAGTCAATGTCAAAAGACAAAAAGATGGTGATACCTGTGTCAGCGTACCTTGAAGGCCAATATGGCGTGTCAGACATCTGCATAGGCGTTCCGGCGGTCATCGGAAAGGATGGCGTGGAAAAGATAGTAGAGCTGAAGCTTGAAGGCTTTGAGCAGGACGTTTTCAACAAGGGCGTTGCAAGTGTCAGAGAAGCCATCAAGGCCCTTCCGCTCTGATTTTCGCCAACCTTTTATCCCGATCAATCTACTCG
>CAZPIL010000226.1:0-2965 GCA_964586705.1 uncultured Nitrososphaera sp.
ATGCTCTACCCCCCCCGGGTAGTCATCGAAGGCAATCAGATCGCTCAGTATCCTTCCGCCTACGTGGACGAATCCCTTGCCAGAAAGCCACTTGGGGGAATCCTTCAGGTAGCCCTTCTGCATCAGCTTGCGCACAAGTGGCAGGCCTTCGCCAGCCTCGTCCTTCGCGTCTGATCGCAAGCCTTTTTCCTGCTGTTGGCCACCTTGCTGCAATTCAGACATTGAAGATGCTGCCGCTCCTTGTAATGCCTGTTCTAGTTCCTGCAGAGTAGGAGTTTTTTCCCTCAGGGCTTCTCTGCCTGCGGCTTTAAGCAACTTCTCAAGGATATCCTTCGGAAGTTCTGATGTTCCTTGTTGTTGCTTTTGCGGCTGTTGTTGTTCTCCTTCGTTGTCGTGCGGAAAGTAGATGTATTTTTTGCTGCCAGACAGTTCACTGTGAGAGGGCATAGCTGTTGTCCTTTTTGTCAAGAAGTGGCGGTTCGGTGTGCCTGAGACCCTCCAGTATTACTTCGGCTACAGCAGCTGTGAGCTCGCCATTCAGATCCTGTTTTGTTATGTATGCAGTTCCCATTCCAAGTGCCTTTGCGCGCTCAGCCAGTTGTTTTTGCTCCTCTTTGACTGTGACTAGGGTTTCATTGATTGCCTGTTTGAGTGCCGGGAACTTTGCAAGTTGTGATTCATAGTCTCCCTCCATTTTCTTGCCTCCGGGAAGTACTTGGGAGACCAGAAAAGCCTTATTTTTGGCAAACTCATTCTTCATCTTGGATATCTGTTCCGGCGCGAGTTTTAAGACGTATTCTAGCGAGATTTCCTTTAGTGTTGCATTGATAACAGAGTCAAGTGTGATCCTACGGTTTTCCCGCGTGTCTTCCATTTCTGCAAGTTCGAATTTGGATGACTGATGGATGCAATGTATATCGCAAAAACGCGGGATTGCCTTTATTCCATGAACAATCGCACGGGTGCGCTCTGCTTCTCCTACCATCATCTCCATCGAGTGTACAGCCATTCTGACGCTCACGCCTTTATCATGGTTGACATCACCGTGAGCACGCGTCATTTGTGTTATCTTGGCTATGGTCCTAATCATGAATTCGGGTAAAAAGACATTATCAGAGTCCGCTACTTTTGTCTCCTGTACCACTATCATCATCTCGTCTTCGATTGTCTTGGGATAGTGGGTATCAACATGGCTCCGGAGTCTGTCAAATAGTGGTTCGATTATCTTGCCAGAATGAGTATAGTCTATAGGGTTTGCTGTTGCTATTATCTTGACATCAGGTCTGAATATAACAGGATATGCACCCGTTGTAAATCGTCCCTCCTGAAGTACGCTCAAGAGCGCCACCTGCTTGCGAGGGTCTAGCACAGGCAGCTCATCAATACAGAGTATGCCGTGTCTTGCCTGCAAAAGCTGCCCTGCAGAATAAGACTCCATACTATAGAGCTCGACGCCCTTCTTTGCAATCTTTATCGCGTCGATCTGCCCGACCAAGTCCTTAACAGAGATGTCGGGTGTTGAGAGTATGTACTTGAACCTATCAGCTCCGGAAATCCAATCTATCTTTGTCTCTAGTTTGTCCTGTCGTATAATATCCTCGCACTCCCTTGACACGGTAAATTCTGGTGTGACCCTGATTACCTCATCATCCATCAAGAGTGAGATCATATGTTTCTCAGGGAGGAGTGTCGGAATGTCACTTGTCACTGTTCCCCGGACAACAGGTATGGGAGAGAGCAGGTTCCGTGCTATTATCTCTGCCATCCGAGTCTTGGCCTGGCCTATCTGCCCTACAAGCAGTATGTCATGCCCTGAAAGGACCGCGCGATTTATTGCAGGCACTACATCGTCATCGTAGCCTATTATGCCTAGATAGGGATGCTTGCCAGCCCTGAGCTTGGCAATTAGGTTGCCACGCAACTGCTCCTCAACTGAAACGTGTTTGTAGTTTATCTTCAAGAGATCACCGAGTGTATTTAGCTGCTTGTAATCCTCAGGAACACCGGGCATTACTTCCGAATACTTGGGTTTTGAATTGTAAGACTTGTGGACAAGATCGTCAAGTTTGGCACTCATGGCACAGAAAAGAATCTGACATGATAAGAGATTTAAAGTTTGACCAAGAGCATAACCAGATAAATCAAATCTGAATAACTACGTCAGAAATATACAGTCTACTGTCGTTGTATTTACTGCGTTAGCCCTATTAATTTATTGGTCAGTCAGTTTCTAGGATTGAAAAGAAAAGAAAGATTGGACCTGCTCACTTTGATAAGCTTTGAATTGCTTTCTTCAAGTCATCCAAGAGCATGACTGGATGAAATTGTACCTTTGCCCCCATCTGAAATAGCGGCTCTGCTATAGCCGGTATCCTGTCCGCGCTCGGAAGGTCCAGAATGTATGTCGTGCCCCTGTCTCCACCAGCTTCATAGAAATAGGCGGCTTCCACATTGTTGTCCTTGATGAATTTCTCAATGTTCGGTATGAAGTTCGGGTCTTTTACAATCTTGTTTCCTTCTTCTGTAGGTATTGTTACTCTTACAGCGAATCGCATGGGTGGGGATACTTGTTGCCGTACTTAAGTCTGACTTGCATTCCACTAGTTATTTATCAGGTAATAATGCCAGTTTCGGGGATTGTCAGAATCAACTCATTAATTTAATGAACAAGACATACAGGAAGGGCTGGGGGTGGTATTTAGGTGGCCCACTGTAGCCACCCTTGGCCCTTTCCGCATTATTCTTGAAGCTAGTAATCAGTTTCCAGGACTACCTATTTTCGTAGTATGGATCACCCTTTAGCGTTTCCTTCCAGCCTTCCGCCATAAGTACGCCGTACAACCCCCCTTCATCCGCTTCCATACCCTGTTTCGACCATCTAGGATTCCCTCCAGCCTGTTGGATTATAGCCGTTCTTCTTTGCTATGTATGCCCCTAGCTCTTCGCTGATGTTCAGGGTTGTGGT
>CAZPIL010000227.1:0-2957 GCA_964586705.1 uncultured Nitrososphaera sp.
CCTCGGTTTGGTACCTCGATGTCGGCTCTTCCCATCCTGGTTCTGCAGCAGGAGCCAAGGGTGGGGCTGCTCGCCCATTAAAGGGGAACGTGAGCTGGGTTTAGACCGTCGTGAGACAGGTCGGTCTCTGCCTGACAGGGGCGTGGTTGTCTGAGGGGAAGTCGCCCCTAGTACGAGAGGAACAGGGCGGCGAAGCCTCTGGTTTATCAGTTGTCCGACAGGGCAAGCTGAGCAGCTAAGCTTCTTAGGATAAGTCCTGAAAGCATCTAAGGACGAAGCCTTTCCCGAGAAAAGACAGCCTTCCGTAAGGAGAAGGGCGGCCATAGAAGATGGCGTTGATGGAATGGAGGTGTAAGCACCAAGCTTCGGCGAGGTGTTCAGCCTGCCATCACCAACAGCCCAACGCACTTGAACCGGATTGTTCATACAACCGGTTCTGGTGGATAGCCATCGGCACCGTTGCCATGGACACATCTACACAGCCTCGGAACACGCAAAGAACGCGTGAAGTCACTGTTGCGACGTGTTTTCTGTTTCCTTTGCACGACGGCATGCGTTTCCTTTTTCTCAAACTATTAATTCCGGCTAGCAAGTGCTACTTTGTTTTGGAAATAGTGTGTATATCCCACAAAGAGGATGTCGACGGGATTGCGTCGGCCGCGCTTGTAAAAGCTGCATTTGGCGCAACTTCCATCATACTGTCTGACTATCCATCACTTATATCCAGGATTGAAAAGATTGCAGAGAAAAAAATCGACAAATTGTTTGTATGCGACCTAGGCCTCTCAAAGAGAAATGAAGACAAGTTCGCGGAAATTTTGGGCAAAATTGCAAAGAATGCTGACGTTACTTACATAGACCATCATGACATATCACCGGCAATCAAAAAGGTGCTCAAAAGAGCAGGTGTAAAAATGGTACACACAATCAATGAATGTACAAGCGTGCAAGTATACAGCAAATATAAAAAAAACCTGCCAGCGCATGCGGCGTTCTTGGCTGCGATGGGAGCGCTCACGGACTACATGGAAACAAAGCCAAAGGCTCGCGCAATCGTGCCTAGGTATGACAGGCAGTTTCTGATGCTCGAAGCAACAACTACTTCATACATGATATCGGCTAGTCAGAAGGATGACGAGTTCTTGCAAAAAATAGTAGATACGCTTGCCAAGATGAAGTATCCGCATGATGTCAAAGAAGGCTTCGAGCGCGCAGAAAAGTATGCCAAAAAGGTGGCAAATGCAGTTGATACCATACAAGGAAGCATCATGATTCTAGAAAACGTTGCCCATGCACCAAGCACTGTAGACCTGTCCTCAAGCATGGTCGTAAATTTTGTTCTGGGCTCCTCAGACAAACCCGCTGCCATGGTCTACAAACTGAAAGAAGACATTGGCTCGTATGTCGTCTCCATACGCGGATCAAAAAAGTGCAAGGTACATCTTGGCCGGCTTGTGAACGAGATAACAACAGAGCTTGGCGGAAGCGGCGGAGGGCACGACAGAGCATGTGGTGCTGTAATTCCAAAGGCCAAGCTGGATGAGTTCGTTAGAGTCCTCGATTCGAAAATAACTAGATCTCGACTATAATCTCGACTTCAACTGCGCTCTGCAGTGGCAGACTGCTCACTCCAATAGCCGCCCTTGCATGTTTACCGTTGTCGCCAAATATCTGGACCAGAAAATCAGATGCTCCATTTATGACCAGGGGTTGATCAGAAAATGATGGCTCACAGTTGACAAACCCAGTAATTTTGACTACGTGCTTTATTCTGTCCAGGCTGCCAAGGGTGGCTTTGAGCTGTGCGAGTGCGTTTATGGCACAAAGCCTCGCTGCCTGCTGTCCTGCCTCCACAGAGATATCCTTGCCGACTTTGCCTTGAAACTTCACCTGTCCTGATTCAAGCGGAATCTGGCCGGCCACAAATGCCAAGTTGCCGCTGATCACGACAGCCACATACGAGCCGGCCGGTGCGGGTGGAGATGGCAGCGTTATGCCAAGCGACAACAACTTTTCATCAATCATTGCGCCTTACACACGTTGGCGGTTATTTTACTTTTAAAAGCGAATACTTTTTAAAAAGCCGCATTTCAACTAAAGATATCGATGTGCGCTTACCACGATAAGACACCGGGCGGTTACCAGATGACCGGTGTCGCATGGTCTGTTCTCGTCATGGGAATTTCGCTTGCAATCATCTTTTTGCTATGGATGTGGTTCGGATATATCGGCCCCGCGTTCTCTGACGAGGTTCTTCTACAACAACAGGCAACGCTCAGAGAACAATACGGTTTTGAGCCTTTACCAGAGATAACAACAGAGGAAGCGCAGATACCGCCATCTATAAGAGACCTACAATAAGTCTTCGTCGATGGTTTCTATCTTGTCTGCATACTTTGGGCAATCGCAGTTTGGAACTGAGCAATTGCCCAACCTCAAAAGAGAGTCAGAAGCCGTAGAGTCAGTATGAGCCTGGTGACTATGGTGGCACCTTATACAGTTCATCACCATATCAGAAATTGTTTGGACAAATAAACGCAGCGAAACAAAGGCTTATACGTAATTTCTATGCGCAGTTTGCCGTGAATTATAGGGATTACCTGAGGCGCTACCAGCACAAGACAGGCAAGTCAAGGCGCCTCTTTTCCCGCTCGTTAAAGTTATTCCCAGGAGGTATAAGCCACAATATTCGCTACTTCGAGCCCTACCCATTCTTTGCCACAGGTGCAAAGGGTAAGCACCTACATGATGTCGACGGTAACAGATACACGGACTACTGGATGGGTCACTGGGCGTTGATACTTGGCCATTCGCCTATGCCCGTTGCCAATGAACTTGCAAGGCAAGTGAAAAAGGGTACGCTGTATGGCATCGTAAATAATGCGAGCGTCGAGCTTGCAGAGTCCATCATGAAGATAATGCCTGCTGCCGAAAGCATGCGTTTTTGCAGCACCGGT
>CAZPIL010000228.1:0-2955 GCA_964586705.1 uncultured Nitrososphaera sp.
TCTAAGGCGGCGAGATCCGTAGCGGCAATAGCGCTTGGCTTCATACATTTTGACAGAAAAGTCAGGGTAGCAGGCATCATAGTAAATAATGTCGCAGGAGACAGACACGCAGGCTATGTCTCAACGGCAATGTCCAGAAACGTCAAGGTGCCGGTGCTTGGCATCATAAGGCGTAATCCAGAGATCAAAATGGAGGAGCGCCACCTTGGGCTGGTACCGGCGCAGGAGCTCGCACAAAATAGACGCAAAGAGTTAGTTGAAGCATCAAAATACGTACAAGACCATATCAATATAGACAGTGTCCTTTCTATGTGCGGAACCAGTCCGCTGACAAAGCCGGATCTGCGGAAGCAGAGACCCACGATAGCAAAAATAGCAGTGGCTCTCGATGAATCCTTCAACTTTTACTATGCAGACAGTCTTGATGCCCTTCGTCTGAAGGGTGCAGAGTTGGTTTTTTTCAGCCCAGTCAACGATAGCAAACTGGTGGAAAATACAGACGGTTTAATACTTGGCGGAGGATTCCCGGAAGTTCTAGCAGATAGGCTTGAAAAAAATTATCAGATGTCAAAGTCAATAGCAAAGGCAGTAGACAATGGAATACCGATCTATGGAGAGTGTGGCGGGCTCATGTACCTAACACGATCGATAAGCGGATACAGGGGAGAAAAGCGTGTGAGAAAGATGATAGGGCTCATCGATGCGGAGACAGTTATGACATCAAGACTCACTCTAAACTACACTGAAGCGGACTGTGATGGACCAATGTTTGGCAAGACGCATATCAGGGGACACGAATTTCATTACTCTTCTATAGAAGATATCGCGGGCGACAGCCGGTTTGCATATTCTCTTAAGAGAGGCAAGGGCGTGTTAGATGGAAAAGACGGCTTTTTCATAGGCGACGGCGGTCTTGCCTCCTACACACACCTAAATTTTATATCGGGTAAGCTTGCAGAAAGACTGGTCCGCTCGTGTGCCAATTATACGCGACGTTGATTCTGATACAACAACAAGATAGCGTTCATTATCGCCGATGCAGCAGGACTTCCGCCCTTTCTGCCTATGTTTGTGATGTAAGGTATATCTGTACTTGCGAGCTCTTTCTTTGATTCTAGTGCAGATACAAACCCTACGGGCAATCCTATTACAAGCGCAGGCTTGACAGTACCTTCCTTAACCATTTTGATAACTTCACAGAGTGCGGTTGGCGCGTTGCCAATAACGACTATTCCGCGATCAATTTGCCTAGCTGCATGCCTCATGGCCATCTCAGAGCGGGTCTTGCCAATCTTCTTTGCTTCTTCTGCAACTTTTGAATCAGAGATGTAGCAAACGGCCCTCAGACCAAGGTTTGCAAGCGATTTTTTGCTGACGGCTGCTGCCACCATATCAACATCGGTCACTACCACACACCTGTTCTTTATTGCAGAGAATGCCGATTCAACTGCGTGCGGGTGAAAGAGCACCTCTCCTTTGCCGGCAAAGTCGAAATCTGCTGTTGCATGTATCACTCTGCGCACTATTGGCCACTGCATTGCATCGTATTTGTGCGGGCCGATTTCAGCATCTATTATTTCAAAACTCCTCTTTTCTATGTCAAATGCTCTCTCAGTCATGCTTCTTCCGGCGGCGGTGCCGAAACTTCCATCTAAGAACCGATTTTCGACTTCCTTTGCCCGTTCGACTATGAGGTTGGCCAGCCTATCATCAACTCCAAGGTGTTGTGCCATATATGCATTCGAAAATTGTGCTTTTTCAAGTGCCGCCTTGACGTCATTTACGACATCGCGCTTGATGTGCGTACCCTTATGCAGAAAGTAAGGTACCATGAGCAGCACTTGTGGCTCCTTGGCCTCGGCTTCTGTTATCCCTTGCTCGATGTTCGGGCTGTCAAGCTCTAAAAAGCAGTAATGCACATTTCGGTAACGTGGCTTTATCGCGGTTGCCGTATGCACAAAAGCATCGTGTGCGTTTGGGTCGCTGCTTCCATGTCCTATCAAAAGGACGTCACATTCATTATCTGGCATTGCAATGTTCTTGTCTTTCTTAAGTTCTGAGACGCGATCCACGACGAGCGACGCCATAAGAGGATGGTAGCTGAGCGGCCGTGTTATGACGATCTTTAGATTGTGGTTCTTACCAAACATAGCGCTCTGCTTTACACTGTCTTTTAGTTTCATACCAGGATATAGAAAATAAGGCATGACCGTTATCGCGTCGGCGCCAGAGTCGAGGCAGGACTTGATCCCTTCTTCGATAAACGGAGATACCACTTCAAGGAAACAGTAGCCAGCATAATCATAGCCGGCCTTTTGCTTTGCAAGCGCGCATATCTCTGCAAGCTCTTGCCGGACTTCCGGCTCTCTACTCCCCCTATCGACTATCAAAAGCGCGCGCTTCAAACTGGCACCTTGTGGTATGAGGGATAAAATATCCCTATCGGCAATCCAAGTCCAGATAAAGTAGAGTGATTAAGCAGAAGAACGGTGGAGATATCTGGGTTGTAGTTAGGCACCCAAATTGGCGGATATTTGGCCGCACTTGTCATGTGGACAATTTGTCCAGATCCTATTTTCCGATGTCTCAAGTTTTTCCTCACACGTGTTTCTAGGACTGTTTCTCGTCTTCCTTTCCCATTGCAGAATACACTCTATCTCCTTTTGTCTTCTTGTTTACATAATCCTGTTCTTTTCCTGGAATGTGTCCCCGGTCCTTTTCGTACTGCATTCTCTCAAGATCCCAGTTATGGTCTCCAGTCTCAGATGCTGACTTCTTTCTTCCTTGAGTCATGGGTCGCTATCACTAAATCATTGGCTTGCATTTCATAAAAGAATATCCGCAGTTATTCGGAGGCACACATCTCAAATGTGTCGGCTGATACAATCTGTTGGCTTTAATATGCAATGAAAAAGTCCTTAACATTTTATCCTACATACGGCGACTGTCAGGTTC
>CAZPIL010000229.1:0-2944 GCA_964586705.1 uncultured Nitrososphaera sp.
GGGCGTAACCTGCTCACCCACCCGCGCCTCGAGAAGCGACCAATCTTTGCCTGCCTTTGGCCGCAGAAATGATTCGACTCTACCCTTCTGGCCGCTCCAAGTTCTGTTAAACCATTCTTGTGGTCGCGAGATGCTTGCCCGGTACATAAAATTCCATTTGTCTCGGCCCTTGTCCAAGCTCTCTTCCTCAAGTGATGCAAGTAGATCACGATATCCAAGCTCATCCACATAGCTTGCGCCATGCAGGACAACAATTTCGCGCTTGCTCTGCATCGCATGGAGGTGCAACGAATATGCAACAAAGGGGGCAAGCCCTGTTCCTCCGCCTATGAGCACCATTCTCCTATTATCCGGTGAGCCGTCGTGCATCTTCTCGTTGATAGTAAATATTCCAGTAGGCTTGACCCAAGAAATCTCGTCACCTTCTTTCATGTTGAATAGTTGAGTTGTAAGCCTGCCCGGGACCGGTTTTTTCACCCATCGGATATAAAGTTCCCAATATTTTTTTTGCTCCGGAGGCGAAGCGATAGAGTAAGCGCGTCTGATCACTTTTCCCTCGCTTGAAACATGAGTGCCTATGGTTACAAACTGCCCAGCCTTGAAGTCTGGAATTTGTCCATTCTCCGGAGTTATCCTAAGTATAGCAAGATCTTCTTTGATCACCTGCAGGTAGGTGATCTTTCCTTTATTGTCAACTACCATTACTCTCATGAGTCATTTTCCGTATAATAAATACATTGTTACATTTGGATCGGTACGAATCAGGTAGACGGAGCAATTAATTAAGTCAAATTACAAAAGTAGATGCATGGCAGGCTGGTTCAAAAGAGATGCCTCTGACGATATAGATGATCTGGAAAAGGCAATAAACGAACTTGGCAATGAGCAGCGCAAGCTAGTAGCAAGGTTTGAAAAGGCCATGAATGGATTTGCTGACGACCGCTCTCTGGAAACTTGCCTTGATGCCCTAAACGTCTCAATACAACTTGCAAATACCCGAAACAAGTTGTCCGAGGCGTGGGAACACTATGCCCGCATCATGGAAGGAGAGGTTGCGAGGCTATCAAGGCAGGTCGGCACCGACAAAAAATAATCACTCAGGCACCTGCACAGGCATAACCAGTTTTTCATAGCCATCAAACAGCGCGTGTGATGCTCTGCCGTTCACGAAAAGCAAGAACATTCCTTCGTCCATCAGGTTCTCTATCTCCACACCAATCTCCTCTATCTGAACAATTGGGAAGTATGAAAGTGAATCCGTCGCAAGCATCAGAGTCGCCCTATCATGATTATCTATTACGTCATAGAGTACAGATTCTAGTGAGCCAAGAAAACCCATGTCATACTTGTCTATTTTTGGCTTGACTATCGTTGCAATTGTCTGCAATTCACTTGATGTGACAAGAGGCGAAACAAAGTTAGTATGGCCAGCAAATACTACGCTGCGATCCATGCTGGTATAGCCATTTTCCTTGAAAAATTCTTCACATGCTTTTATGATCTGCTCCTCTGTTAGCCAGGTTCCCCGGCCCTCGTTCATGCGAGACATGAATGTTTTTGCTGCGATTATCCGCGCCATATGCTATATGAGACAATAGATGTGTTTTGATATAAATATCACTTGAAGACAATTTTGTGTCTTATCGTGCCCAGCTTCTCTATAGTTATTTCTACTATATCGTTGTTTTTCAAGTACCGGGGCTCCTTCATAGACATGGCTACACCGGCTGGTGTGCCCGTAGAAATTATGTCCCCTGCCTCAAGTGTCATAGTCTTTGTTAGACCTGCAATTATCCGCTTTATTGAAAGCACCATATTGCTTGATGACGAGTCCTGTCTTGTTTCACTGTTTATCTTTGTAGTTATGTGCAGACTCTGAGGGTCAGGAACCTCATCCTTAGTTGTTATCCAAGGACCACAAGGAGCAAATGTATCAATGCCTTTTCCACGGGTAAACTGCTTGTCCTTGAATTGGATGTCACGTGCAGAAACATCGTGCAATATCATGTAACCAAATACACAGTCAAGAGCACCTTCTTCCTCAACGTGCTTGACATCCTTGCCTATTACCACTGCCAGTTCCGCTTCGTAGTCAAGCCTCGTTACAAAGGCAGGACAAATAACGTTGCTGAAAGGCTTATTCAGCGCAGTGCGCGGCTTCATGAATATCACAGGCTCATCTGACGGTGTCAGGCCGGCATCGCGAGCATGATCATAATAGTTGAACGCAAGACAGATTATCTTTGAAGGATTAGGGATCGGAACCAAGAGCTCCCCGTTGTTGACCTTGTGGGTAAAATGTAGTTTGGATTTTATTTGACTTACTTCGTTAAGCCATCCTTTGAACATGAAATCCTTGATACTTGGCGGCACGGGTATCCCCGTCTGTTCCTGTATTTCCTGCCGGGTAACAAGGCGCTTACCGTCTTCCGATACAAGCGCGTAAGTCTCTTTGAACTTGGAATCGTTTATTCTAGCTATCCTCATTGTTCTTACCTGTGCGTGAGTATGGCGGTATTGCTCCCATCAATCCGGCAGAACCCGAACCTGACGAACTGCACCCGTGTCCCAAGTGCAATAGCCGCCGCAAACGACTCGACGCCGCCCTTGGCAACTTCGAGGCTGGCGGGATTATATTCCTCTCCGGTATACAGAGCTTTTGGAATCATAACTTGGAACTCAACTATATCATTCTTTGCAATCCACTGTACCTTTTGCATAGATTGATGGATCTCATTGCCTCCAAGCGCCATTCTCACAGAATGAACCTTGCCATTCTTCCTTTCTAGGCCGGCCACTTTGACGTTGTATAATTCAATGAGACGAAGCTCGTCGCCCTCTTTGAGGTTCTGCGCGTCATCGCCGGCAATAAACAATCTGTCCGAGACACTCACCTTCCGACGACCAAGTGACGCATCTGTTGGGTGGTTCTTTAGAGTTACCT
>CAZPIL010000230.1:0-2937 GCA_964586705.1 uncultured Nitrososphaera sp.
ACAGGTGGCTCAAAAACTGATGCGATATGACAGACTTTGACAGGCTCACCAGGTGGTTTTTGCAGAGTGGCCCCAAGGCAATGGTCGCTCTTTCAGGCGGTGTTGATAGCGCCGTGGTGGCCCTTGCCGCAAAAAGGGCTCTGGGCGATAATGCAGTCGCAATAACCGCAGATTACAAGACACTTGCATCAGAAGAGCTCTTGATGGCCAAGCAGGTGGCACAGGAGATAGGAATCCTCCACATGATAATCGAGTACGACGAGTTGGAAAATTCTGAATTCGTAAAAAATGACGGGACGCGATGCTACCACTGCCGGACCGAACTTGGACAGCACCTTGCAAAAGAGGCAGAAAAATTGAACATCTCTGTAGTAGTAGACGGCACACACATGGATGACCTGTCAGACTACCGTCCCGGCATACGCGCGCTGCGAGAAAATGGCGTACGAAGCCCTCTGGCAGAACTTGGCATCAATAAAGCCGCTATCAGACAATTGGCGCAGGATCACGGGCTTTCGGTACACGACAGACCATCAAACGCGTGCCTCGCCTCTAGAATCCCTGCAGGAATGGAAGTCACGTATGAAAAGCTCAGAAGGATAGAATGTGCCGAGATTGCAGTCAAATCCGTTTTTGGCGTAAAGCAGGTACGCGTGCGAGATCATGGTGAGATTGCCCGCCTAGAAGTCGGCAGCGACGAGCTGCGGAAAGTATTTGACGCCGATAAACTCGCTCTCATCGACGCAAAATTGAAGGAGCTCGGCTTCAAGTTCGTCGCTGTGGATGCGGCCGGCTATCGACAGGGAAGGATTGCGGTGGTGGAAAATGACTGAGCGCATATACCTTGACAATGCAGCCTCGACGCCAGTTGCAGATGAAGTCCTTCAAGTAATGCTCCCATACCTAAAGCAGCAGTTCGGCAACCCGTCGTCTATACACTCTTTTGGCCGCGAAACCACGCGGGCTATACAGCAGGCTCGCCGCCGCGTTGCAGACTTGATTGGAGCAAAGCCGTCAGAAATAACATTTACCTCTGGGGGCACAGAGGCTGATAACCTAGCCATTAAAGGCACGGCAGAGTATGCCAAGAACACGCTAGGCAAAAGTCATGTAATTACAAGCTACATAGAGCATGATGCAATACTTGAACCCTGCCACAACCTAGAACGACAGGGATACAGCGTAACATATCTTCCCGTGACTCCTCAGGGAGAGATCAGACCTGAAGATCTGAAAAAGGCCATAACAAAAGAAACTGCCCTTGTAAGCATAATGCATGCAAACAATGAAGTTGGTACTATCCAGCCCGTGAAGGAGCTGTGTGTGATTGCACACGATGCAGGAGCACTTTTTCATACTGATGCTGTTCAGGCGGCTGGTAAGGTTCCCGTCAATGCCAAACATCTGGGAGTTGATCTCATGTCTCTGTCTTCACACAAGATAAACGGCCCAAAGGGTGTAGGCGCGCTTTACGTCCGCAAAGGCCTTGACATAATGCCACTGATACACGGAGGCGGTCAGGAATCCGAGCTCCGGTCTGGAACCGAAAACGTGCCGGGGATAGTGGGCTTTGGAAAGGCATGTGAGCTTGCGGCAACGATGATGCCCGAATACCTGAAGCAAGTCTCAGGCCTTCGCGATTATCTTATTAATAAAGTGCTCCAGGAGGTGCCTCATAGCAGGCTAAATGGCTCTAGCATAAACCGCCTGCCTGCAAACGCGCACTTTACTTTCTTTGGTGTAAACGGCGAGGATTTGATAATCAAGCTTGATGAAAACGGCATTGCCGCATCGACAGGTTCAGCATGCTCTGTCAAAAAGCAAAAGCCCTCTCACGTGCTAAAGGCATTAGGATTTTCGTACGAAGAGATAACAGGGTCGCTCAGAATGACGCTATCTGTGCAGAATACCAAAGAAGAAATGGACAGGACGGTTGGCACGCTTTCAGATGTTATAAAGGAGCTGCGAACACTTTCACCATTCAAGTCAAAATATGTCTGAAAATCTTTTTATGCCAATTCTTGCCGGCTCTTGTATATGGCTAAATCATCCGTCCCAAAAGTAGGCCAAAAGGCACCAGACTTTGTACTTCCAGATGCTGACATGAAGACACACAAGCTCAGCGACTACCGGGGCAAAAAGACCATCCTTGCATTCTTTCCAGCAGCAGAGTCGCCTGTCTGCACTGCAGAGATGTGCACCCTGCGCGACACAATTGACGAATTGCGAGATTATGGCGCTCAAGTAATCGGCGTTTCAGTCGATGGACCCTTCTCGAACAAGTTCTTTACTGTGAACCGCCATCTCAACTTCCCTGTGCTGTCCGATTATGATCGCAAGGTCATCAACAAGTATGGCATAGTCATGAGCAACCTGGGACCTCTAAAGGGTTACAAGGCAGCAAAGAGGTCCGTATTCATATTGGATGAACAAGGCAAGGTGCGCTATAGATGGGTGTCAGACAACCCTCTCGTCGAGCCCAACTATGCTGAGATAAAGGAGTTCCTGAAAAGCAACTAACTTTTTTCATAATTCTTTATATAGAAAAGAGCCTCAAGAGGAGCCGTGCGCATGGAACTAGCGAGAATTGCGTTGGCCATTGTCGTGATGCTGGTGGTAGGTCTGATACCTGCACCCGCTATGAGCCAAGACTCGCTCGGCTTAGGCGATAACGTTTCAGTCGAGGTTACGAGAGCCAATGAGACCAGTACAGAAACGTCCGGCGAGGAGAACGGAGACACACCTCCACCATCCGGTTGCCTTATAGCGACGGCGGCATTTGGCTCTGAACTTACACCCCAAGTTCAGTTCCTGCGCGACTTTAGGGACGAGCGCGTTATGTCAACTGTCACAGGTTCCAGCTTCATGGCTGTCTTCAATAGTTGGTATTACTCTTTCAGCCCGCAGGTCGCAGACTATGAGCGCGATCAGCCGTGG
>CAZPIL010000231.1:0-2933 GCA_964586705.1 uncultured Nitrososphaera sp.
TGTGCATAAAGTGCCACTCGAAGACTGTACATGAAGTCCGCGACAAAACGGTTGCTGGTACCAAGGTAGTTTGCACAGACTGCGGCTTTTCTCAGGTGGTTACAAAACTTGAAACCTAGTCAAGAATTGGGTCACCATTTTCTTAATTGTTTGCCTGTTCTACCTAAACTATAGCTTGACGTTATGCTTTGAAAACCGGTTGTAGAAAGTGCAAATCCCGTGCATAATTTCAATCACGGGAGTCCTTGTATTCAATACGACTCTCCCTTGATCTATGTTGTATCATTTCTTTCTTGGCTTATATCCTCATGATTATTTGTTACTGCTGTCAGTCTTCCTTGGGTCTCCCCACGTGACTGGCTTGTCTGGATGCTGGTCTTTGCCGTGTTGTATTAACTCACTCTCTGTTGCATAGGTAGTGCCGCATACCTGGCAGCTGTATCCTCCGCCTGCTGGTGATGGTTCTGGCATATCAATTGTAAATACCTACTTTTAATATTAAGGAGTTTGCCCTTACTTCCCATTTCTTCTCCTCATGAAAAACTAACTTCTATCTGTCGGAGTCACGCATCTCGTGAGTGTAACCTTTATTACGAGAATATCCTAAACTACGCTCCATGAATATAAGCGAACTTAAGGCTGGAATGCGCAATGTCAGTGTGACTGGCAAAATAGAAAGCGTGGGTCAGCCCCGCACCGTCAACCTAAAGTCCGGGGGCACAAATAATGTAGCAGACGCCGTTATTTCAGATGAATCGGGTTCCATCAAGCTTTCTCTATGGGGCGACGATGTAAACAAGGTTCAACCTGGCGACAAGGTCTCTATAGAAAATGGCTACATCAACACCTTCAAAGGCGAGAATAGCCTCAGCATAGGCAAGTTCGGCAAGATGACAAAAATCTAGCTTATGTATCCTGTGTTCTGAGGGCGCTGCGAACCTTCCACTGCTGACCTTCCTCTTCCGGACATTTGCTGCTCTATGGTTTGTATGAGCATTTCTGTATCCTTTGCCCTCTTGTCTAGGTTAGCCATGTCCACCTTTATGTTTATCATCTTTAATAGAGTCTCGAGCACTGTTTTTGATGCCTTTGCGTCGACTACATACCCTGAAGTCTCGCCAAGAAGGCACACTCCTTTCAATCCGCGCATCTTTGCAATCCCGATGATGAGGCCGTTCATCCCAGTGATGCTTCCACTGTCCATGGTAGAAATGTTGTTTTGCGCGAATGTGGCAACAGTCTTGGAATCTGTTGCCGTACCAAAGACGCGGGGCTTTTCCACAAAAACACCCGTAATGTAAGCTGCAAGGGTGAATACATTATTCATGCCTAGCCCGCTAGCAAAATCAAGCACCTGACTTGCTAGGGCATACTCTGAATCCGGATTCTGTGGCTGAGTATCGCCAGTGAGCAAGAGCAGGCTGGCATCATCGCCTTCCCACCAAAATATGCTGTTCTTCATAAGATCCACTGTGCCGTCAGTGCCTATCATAACTTGCGGTGGGAAAGAGCTAGAATAGATGTCAACAAGCCTGACGGCCTTCAGCTCCTCTATGAGGTGGTCCACTGCGAGTTTGCCAACAAACCCTGAGCCTGGAAAACCACAGACAAGATGCGGCGCGGTCTTTAACCTAGGCTTTTCGCCTGTCTGGACGAACCTTATCTCCGGGTCTGGCATATGGTGCATGCCCGCGATGCACTTTAAAGCCTTTCCGGACAATTGCCGATATCTGACATGGCTTATTAAGCACATACGCCTATGGAGCATTCATGCCCTATGCCCTATCCAATAGTGGTGACCATAGAAGACAAGGAAACCATGATGGAAGCCATCAAGATCTTTCCAGTCGTTCATTTGTTCAACGTAAAAACTGCAAAAGCTTTTGTAACATTTTCACTTAAATACTATGAAGTCGTAATATTTCTTTGATGGGAAGAAAGATACGGTTCTCAAGGGGCGGAGCATGCGAATGCATCTGTCATAGCAGGCCCAATACCGATTATTGTGGTTATTGTTCACCTGCGCATCCAAGTTACAGAAGGTAGCTTGGTTTAATTTCTTTTTTTGCTTTGACTGAAAGATGTAGGATGTCAAAGTTTACGGGTCTAAAGCGAGGTTATATGAAAAGACTCCGTAATATCTGGAAACCAAGACTAATAGCCAACAACCTAACGACATCAACCTTAAATAACCGAAAGTTCAACTTAGATTATTGTACTTCGGGGCTTGCGCAATTGCAAGTGCTGTTGGGGTTTTCTAGTCAATGCATTTTCTACTTTTTAAAATTCTAAAACTTTGAGCAAACATGAAGACACAGACAAGACAACAAAAACAAGTTCCGCAGAAAAAGCCACGAAAGGACTATGACTATAACAAGCCCGTCGGCAAGTGTATTGTCTGCTACACCCTGTCCGGGTGGCATTGTGATGACTGCGGTAACGACTACTGCCAATCACATTTTTACGACCACAAGGAGAAGAATCAGTGCCGGCCCGCATGATTGCCATACTAGAATAGACGCTGCTTCTTGCCGAAATCTCGTAAATTCTGGCATTTGACTATACCTGCATTTCCATTGGAGTTTAACTGCGAAAAAGTACGAAATGGGATTTACGCTTGGGTTTGCTAGTAAATAATAGCTAGGCAGCCTTGGTGACTTTCGTCTTGGCTTTTTCATCGTACTGTTCCAGTAACTTGTACAACTCCTCATTATCCTTCAGAGTGCCCTCTATTGCCTTTTTGACCTGATCTTTTGTGGGTCTAGCTACTGAATAGGTCATAATACATTATGATACTACTGGAGCTTCTTTAAATGTTGCTTTATCCATCTCATGACTTCAGTTTCCTTTACTTTGCCTGCAGCTATCTTGACAACGAACCTAAGACCGTCTTCTGCAGCTATCTTGATAGAATATCCGTTTAGTCGCAAGAA
>CAZPIL010000232.1:0-2926 GCA_964586705.1 uncultured Nitrososphaera sp.
GTCAGAATGACACATTTGAGCAATAAGACAAACCTGAGTTATGTTCAGACCAAAAGATACCTCAACGTGCTGATCCAGATGGATTTTGTGCTGAAGGTTAGTGAACCGTACCATGGTTTTGTGATGACACAAAAGGGCAGGATGTTTGTACAGATGACACAAACCCCCATATCAAGAGATGAACAAGCTGTAGAGTTCTCTCTGCCTGCGCAAAATTGGCTACAGGACAGTCGGCTTACACACCACTATCCGGTGCAAAATCAGGGTTATAGGAGCTAAATTTTATGGCATATTGTCTTAGAGCAAGTGTGGCCGGTGGCCGGGGTACTGTACAATAATTGGTTATTTAATCAAAAATGAAGAATGGATAACAGACTATCATCAACCGAAAATTGAACAATATCGCTACTCCTTTTCCTTCATCATCAATTATCAAAAGCAAGCGCCCGGGCGGGTAATGATTATATTTTCTTTTTTCATAATCTAAAAATGGTGAGGTAGCATGCTTGGTCTTGAGCAAACTATCCGCCAAAACAAGCGTAAAGCTGCCATCGCAATAGCAGGCGCAGCGGCAGTAGTAGTAGCAGCTGCGGCAGCATTGCTGACAGCATCCGGTCTGCTCCCTATCCCTGTCAGCTTTTCTTCAGCCACTGAGGGAGTATCGGAGACTTTTGCAACGCTGTCAGAATCTGCAAATAGCGCGGTTACTTCTGCCCGAAGCGCACTGGGGCTGTAGGCAGCATAGAAGAAGGCAATTCACGCCTTCTTATTTTTTTATCGCATGCCTAATTTCCTGCCAGCGTTTTTAGCGTCACAGCACTTGTCCGACTTTCCTTTCCTTTCCTTCCTCTCCCTCTCCATCTTTCTCCACATACCTAGCTGATAGGTCCTCCTCTCTTCCACCTTACATGCCGTACTCGGCGAATCAAAGGTGACCTAGCCAGATGTTAGATCCAAAACTACTGAAAGTAATCGGCATAGTCTTTAATGGATTCGCGGTACGAAATCGGGCTGGTTCCAGTGATTTTTGTAAAGGTATCCTCCCTTACGTCAAACCTGCCGGCATGAAGGTCGGCGATAAGCCCAGAAGTCGCCCTTATCAGCCAAGGCGAAAATCCGGCTTCTTTGAGACCTTTTGAAATGATAAAGTTTGGTCTATCAAAGTATGTCATTTTCCTGCCAAGGACCTGTGCAAATATCTCTGCCGACTGGCTTCCAGTGTATGATTCGCCGTTTGACACTGAATAGATTTTGTTCAGGTGATGATCCTTTCCCTTGAGGACAAGTTCCACTAACCTAGCGACATCCCGCAGGTCTATCAATGCTATGCTGGCCTTGCCGCTTGGCTGCACTATGACGCCCCTTCTGACAAACTCCCTGTAGAGATAGACGACGTTTTGAAAGAATAGCGTGGACCGTATTATGGTGTACGGAATTCCCGAATCAGAAACTATCTCCTCTGCCCGCCTATGGTTCTTGCTGATTATGTTGTCGGCTTGTATATCCTCATTGAGCAGTGACAGGTAGACCAGGTGCCTGACTTGCGCCTTTTTTGCCGCATCTATGATGTTAGACGCAATCCTGCACATGTCCGGCCCAAGAGGCACAATCGACACCACACTTTCAACCCTTGAAAAGGCGCTGCCCAACGTCTTTTTGTCCTTCAGTTCTACCTCGACTACTTCGACTGGAAGGTGGTTTACCCTATCCGAGTTTTTAAGCGAGTGAACAGCCGCCCTAACCTTTGTCTGCGACTGCGAAAGCCTCCTCACTATCTCGGTTCCAGGGATTCCGTTGCCGCATGTAACTAGCACCAGCCCGTCAGGACCAACCACACCTTGGCTATCAGGCAATGCAATAATTAAGATTCCTGTCAATTATTTTTCTGGCGGGACAGGGTTGCCAAATGACTCAGAGTGCGCGGAATACACCATGACATTCACTCCATGCTTTACGCCGTAATGGCCCAGCTTGTGTATGAAGCCATTGTACTCCTTCCACCGGTCAGACGCGGCCCTCAGGAGCCTAACATAGTCAGAGCTCAAAAGGATGTGGCTTTTTTCGCCTAGGTCCATGATCCGCCGGGCCATGATTATCCCCGAGCCCCAGATGTTGTCATTGCCAAGCAGGTCCCTGAGGACGACGACCGGTCCGGAGTGTATACCGATCCTTACGTGAATCTTTTCGTCGTTTCTTGCAATCCCTTCATTGCGCCTGTTCAGCTTGTCGTGGACCTCCAACGCAAGCTCGAGTGGCAGTTCCATGCCGCCTATGAAGCATATTGCCGCGCCGTCTCCGGTAGGCAAAACAAACTTGGATTCTTTGGGGCAGCTAGAAAATGCCACGGACTCCTTCATTATGGCGTTCAAAGTGTTTATCTTTTCTATCTGAATATGGGTTTTGAGGTTGGGTTTTGAGAGACCGACCACGTCTATAAAGAAAGAATTGGCAACCAGAATCCGGGAGAAAACGTTCCAGCTCACAGAAGTGCTACGAGAGGGTGGCAAAAAGTCTTTCTACCGAATCACAAGAGCCCCTGCAGATTTCCAAAGTATTGTTTCAAATTCGGTGAAGGTGCAGGAACTGAAGGACAAGGTTTGCCTTCCTTCCAACCGAAAATTGAACAATACTTCCGTGGTAGTGTATGATGTCCACGATCCGAGAGATTCTGTAATACCTGTCGAAGCAGCTGTTCAAATGTACCTGTTTTGTGATCAACACGTCCCATATCTAGAACTTGGCAGACTTGGCGAGCAGGGCATTGTTGGCCTAGAATGCCCTGTCAACTAGTTTCCAGATGAGTTCTAGGACCAACAACATCTATTTATTCCAAGGTTCAGTTCTGGCTCGTTATGAGTGGGTTAGGGGTCCACTGACCTACGACTACTGGGTGAATTCTGTCCATGAAGCATAATGACATCATACT
>CAZPIL010000233.1:0-2922 GCA_964586705.1 uncultured Nitrososphaera sp.
AGCTCTATTTTCCTCCACTACCTGTTTACCCAATTTTTCTCTTAGCCTGTACATCTTTTTTCAAGTATACTTCTAACTTTTGTTGTGATTTCTTTTTCATTAAAAGTAGATTTTTGTCCAAAGGTTAAAGTCTCATCTAGAGCTATCTTTTGGAAGTCACTCTGGCCACATCGTGGAGTTGTTATCCGTAGATTCCTCGTGTTTGTCATAAAGACTGTTATCAACGTTATCCCCGCTACTTTTATCACATGAAATACAAAGCCAATCCCGTCTTCTAGAGGCGTCTGCTATGCACTATGACGTCTCTCCTATCTTGCTACCATCGATCACTCTTTAAGTCACCGAGGGATAGCAGTTGCGAAGGTTGGATCTAGAAAAGTTCACGGCAGACGTGGTATCGCTTGCCGGTAAGATGAGCGCAGGTGAGCCGCCTGAAAATATCCAGCGACTTGATTTTGTAAAGAACAGGCTCATCGACCTTTACCGGAAAAACCTCGTCAAAATAAACCATTCTGCCCTGGAACTTGTCTGCGCCAAGCACCTTATCCGCGATGGCTATACAGTTGATGTCGAAAAACAGTTGACAGATATCTTGGTCTGCGATGTATTTGCAACCAAAGGCGATGGTTCTGCCATAGTAGAGATAGAAACAGGTTTTATCCCGCCTGAGCATGCGCTAGACCCGCTTGCATACTATGCGGCAAGAATAGCAAGCAAAATTGCAAGGTACAGCAAACATGCAAATAAGTTCATTCTGGCCACGCCGCCTGTCAGTGTACTACCTATACCGTCGATTTTTCGCAAGCCTCCCCGGGACCGACAACTACTGGGTGTGAAGGAACTGAAGAAGTTCTGCGACAAATATTATAACAACCCTCCTGTGGCAGAAGACGACATTCTAAACGCACACCTGCACGTCGTCTACATCATCAACATTGATGCCGGCAGGGTGATAGAGATGGACATCGACTCATATTTTGATAACATGGGAGATGCTCGCATGCGCGGCATGGCCGGAATCTAATATCTGGTAATAGTACGCTGACTGCCTGATGGCCGTCTACCTCTGGTTCCCGGCGACTTTCGTTCATCACTTCCCCTGTCTATGGACGCCTTGACTATCTTGAGCATGTTGTCGTCTTTGGTGCCTTCTACGTATATGATATACACTTGAGCATGTTGTTTGCCTTCCGCCTTGCGCACAACTCTACCTATCCTCTGCGCGACTTGGTTTGTATTAGATGAACTTGCTATTATTATGGCAATTCCGACCTGCGGCACATCGTAGCCTATCTCTAGAGTGTGCACGGAAAGGAGTGGGAAGTAGTCTGAACCCCAGCTCTGCAGTATCTCTTCGCGCTCTTGGCGTCTGACACCATTATGTATAGTTCTTGCCGGTATTCCTGCAGTCTCGAGCATGTCGCGCAACTGTTGAATAGAATCTATAGTCTCAGAGAATATCATTATGCGTTCGCCAGGATGGTCCTTGACGATCTTGACTGCCCTCACCAGCTTTTGCTTTGTGGAACTTAGTACTTCCTTGCGCTGGCGTACCATGGCAAACCATTGCTTTGCAAGCATTCCTCTTGCACCCCCGCGCATCAGCGCCTTGGTCATCTTGGCCGGCTCGTATACCTGCAGCTTGCGAGAAATATCCTTTATAGTTGCGCTAGTCTTGTCATAAATTCTCTGTTCTTCGTCAGTAAACTTTACCTTCTCCTCGATAACGACCGGCTTGGCAAGCCTTCCGTCTGACACAGCATCCTTTATCGTGTACTTTTTTACGGCCGGCGCAACAGTCAGTATCGTGTGGTAACGGGGATCACGCTCGTCTATAGTTGCAGTGAGCCCAAGTATAGCCTTATTTGCGTCTTCTACTATTACATCAAATATCCTGTCAAAGCCGATGGCGGTTTCGCTAACTAGATGTACTTCGTCAAGCACCACCATATCCGCCTGTCTTATCAGATCGAAATTGTTGATGACACTCTGGTAGGTGCTTATTGTTATTTCCCGCGCACCTTTACGCATGCCATAGTAGACGCCTATATTGACTTCGTCTATGCCGTAGCTCCTGAGCCTGCGAACGTTCTGGTCAATGAGCACGATCCTCGGTACGAGAAAAAGTATGCGATAATACTTTGTACCTATCTTTTCAGCTGCCCTCTTGGCACACTCCCATGCAATCTCTGTCTTGCCTGTCCCAGTGCTGAATATAATGGAGCCTCTGCAACCATTCTGTACCCACGCCTCTGCTGCCTCGAGCTGGTCCTTCTTCAGCTCAAAGGGAAACTTGAGTGCTGATATGGCAGGCATGTTCCAACTGGAATTGCGGCCACTAAAAACTTTAATGGACATTATATCTACGTTAGTCCATGAAACCGCAGGTGTACATGATGCGCCAGGACGATCCATCCAAGTGCACTGCTGCCAAACTGGCGAAATTCCGCCTAGCCGAACCTGTCCGGTTCATTCGAAAAAATACACTAGTGCTAAGTCCATTTTCTGACAAGCTTCTTACAAGAAATGATGCTAGGATTGCAGATGCCGTTTGCGCCATTGATTGTTCGTGGGAGCGGGCTGACGAAGTGGTGAAGCACAAGCGCGTATTTTTGTCTGGGATCGGTCGGCGCCTTCCAGCTCTGCTCGCGGCAAATCCTGTCAACTATGCAAAGCTTGGCAAGCTTTCAAGCGCCGAGGCGCTTGCAGGCGCGCTCTACATTCTTGGAAACCGGCAGATCGCGGCAGAAATATTGAACAAGTTCAAGTGGGGTCATACCTTTCTGGATCTGAACGCGGATCTACTGGAGGACTACTCAAGAACTGAAACACAGGAACAGGTACTAACTACAGAACAGGAATACTTCCCAAACGTAAAATAGAAGGATGTGCTAACAGTCAATGCGAGCCAGCAGGCGGGCG
>CAZPIL010000234.1:0-2869 GCA_964586705.1 uncultured Nitrososphaera sp.
AGTAACATATCTGCTTGTAAGAAATCATAATGGCAGATGTCAGATACAAACCAGTCATGATTTCTGACAACATTGGACAGTTCATCATATGCAGAAGAGTATAATCCCGCGTTTCAGAGAGAATATACAAACTATACCCAAATTTTTGTCGTTGGTTTCTAGTGGATCTATGGCGGTTGCAGGGGTTTATTGGAAGTACATCGGGAGTGGTTTTATCACATGCTTCGAACTAGCCCCCGATGAAGCAAATTCTTTTTGGGGTTTTGGCAGGTCTCCTTTTGCTTGCCCCGTTGATAATGGGCAGCTCAGGTGCGGCACTTGCGCAAAACCAAGTGAGCATAGACGGGGCGGGAGCAACATTTCCCTACCCCCTGATCGACACATGGAGAGTAGAATATCAAGATGTCCAACCCAATGTGAACCTGAATTACCAGTCCATCGGAAGCGGAGGCGGGATAAGGCAGTTTACAGAACTAACAGTAGGGTTTGGAGCAACAGATGCCCCTCTAACACAGGCGCAGCACGATGCACTGTCAGGTACGGCCGTTCATATCCCGGAAACAATAGGGTCGGTGGTAGCAACGTACAATGTTCCCGATATTGAACAAGGACTGAATCTGACAGGCCCAATTATTGCAGACATTTTTCTTGGGACAATTGACAATTGGAACGACCCGGCTATAGCGGAAATCAACCAGGAAGTGGACCTTCCAGACAGGGAAATAGTAGTTGTGCACCGCTCAGATGGCTCAGGTACGACATTTGTCTGGACCAGCTACTTGTCTCTTGTAAGCGCAGAGTGGCAGGAAGAAGTTGGAAGAGGAACAGCAGTGCAATGGCCAACAGGCATCGGTGCTCCGGGCAACGAAGGCGTCGCAACTACTGTAGGCAATACCCCCTATGCCATAGGATACAACGAGCTAGCATACGCATTGACTACCGGTATGAACTATGCAAGGATCCTTAACCAAGAAAGCAATTTCATAGAACCTTCGCTTGATTCAACCGCTGCTGCAGTAGCGGCACTTGCAGGTACGCTTCCCGCGGGGGATGCCTCGTGGGAGAATGTATCGCTGCTAGACGCGCCCGGAGAGGACTCGTATCCAATAGCCAGCTTTTCATATATACTCTTGTACAAGGACATGAGCACAAATCCAAATATCAGTATAGAAGAGGCTGAAGAGATAGTAAGGTTCGTGTCATGGGCAGTGACTGAAGGGCAGGAGCATGCTTCTCCACTAGAGTACGTCCCTCTGCCAGAAGCGATAAGAGAACACAATCTCGAAATACTCCGATCCCTCACTTATGGAGATACCTCGCTTGCAACAGCGGTAGTGCCAGAGTTTGGAGTAATTACCGCCCTGGTGCTTGGCGCATCAGTAGTCGGAGTGGTAACGTACACGCGTTACAGAGGGGTCAGAACAATCTAAAAGGCTGCCGGCCTTTTTCTTTCATTTTTCTGACATCAGCGCATATTGAAAACCGTTATTCGCTAGTTGCAAGTAGAAGGTTTTCTCTGACAAGACTGACGAGATCGCTGTCGATGGCAGATCTGGTTACTATGAAGAGGATCTTTTCGACATCAATAGGAAAGGTCAGTACATCTCCAAACTCGTGGTGTAGTAGCAGATGGTCAAAGTTGCCCAAGAAACCCTTTGTATTCTTGGCAAGGGAGGTCATTATCTGCATTTTTAGAATCATTTGTTTCCAAGCCTGTTCATTTGGAAATGGCACCCCCTGCTTAAGGTAGACATCTGAGGCATTTTCGCCATCCATTACAGCCACCATCAATATATCTTCGTGTAGATTGGCAACTACTTGGTAGACCTTCCCCAACAGCACTAGCTGGTACACGAATGTATATAATATTAGCGATGCTATGCAATGATAGCTAATATAGTACCCCGAATTGGAACCCGGCAGTAAACAAAAGATTAGGCAGAGAAGACTGACAACAAAATAGGAAAGTGAACCACCATGCCCGGAAGAGCGCTGGCTTCCCGGACAGGCTTTCGCCCGCTGCTTCTCCGACTCCTTTGGAATCTCCACAGGCGTAAATTCCCGGCGCTCCACCGGTAATAGTAGACGTAAAAGCTCCAAACCGTTCTGCTTGTGGTTGACAGCAGAATTGTAGTCCCTGTCTAACAAGGCACCACAGTTTGGACAGGAGTGGGTACGTACTGCCAAAGACCGGGACTATGTGGCCGCACTTGGAGCACTATTGAAGAGTACGCGGGCTCTACCTCTTCCACCACGCGGTTGGCCTTGTAGTAGTGGCATACGTCTTTCCGGCTGCAGTTATCTGCTTTCCCACCATCTGCAACATTTTAGAATGGTAGTTTTGAAGCCAGGGGTGTGCTGCTCCTTCAAGTCAGTAAGAGAATAGTTCATGTCATACTCTGACATTGGCGGGATTGAGAGAAAGTAGTTGTACACCCACCTGCAGCCGTCCAGTGTCTGCTCTAACGCAAGCTCTTGCTCTCTTGTCGGATAGAGGCGGAACTTGTAGTTGAGTGTCATCCGAGCAGAAGACTTGGCCACTATTTAACGGCGGGAGCACCCTGAGGGGATAGGAAGGATAGTAGTATCCCGATATCCACACAACTATTCAGTGCTCGCTTTCATCCCACCAAAGCAGGCTAAAGCCGAAGGGTTTTCTCGTTCGCCAGAATTTACAAGTACTATGATTACATTTTACAAGAGGTTGTTAGTAGCGATTGTCGTCTTCTCAAACCCGTACACCCCACCAAGGTCGTTCTCCCGGCCTTTGGCGGGATTGCAGGACGATCAGGTTGCAGATCAGGTCGAGTTATCAAGAAGTATAGACCCATATCTCTAGCGATATGCTTATATTTACTAGTGATATTAC
>CAZPIL010000235.1:0-2846 GCA_964586705.1 uncultured Nitrososphaera sp.
CATCACAAATCCAGTCGTTTACGCGCACAGAATCCATGATATCCTTACCATATGCTTCGAACCTTACGTCAAAAGCCTGCCAGCGCGCTGCAAACTCTACCTTCCAAGCTAGCTTGCCTTCATCCTTGGTGATATCGGCTTCCCCGCGATGGCCGCAGCCGGCAACCTCTTGTTTTCCTATCCGGCTTCCCTTGCACGTATAGGCGACCTTTTTTTCACCCGGTAGATATTTTTCAGCGCTTGCAGTGTATAGCCTGCCACAATTCGAGCAGACGGGAAAATACGGCAGAACGCTCACATACTTGTCTTGGCCTACGAATTCGGCTATTTTTTTGCCGAGTCTGTCGCTGTTCTGCAATATAGTGTCTATCTGCTTTACGAGTTTGCCTGTCTTGTATGCGTCGCGTCCGCTCTGAAAGCTATATTTGATGCCCGCTCTTTCAAGCCCGTCTAGGAGTAGGCTGCTCATATGTGCACCGTAGGATGCATGGCAATCTCCAAATGGGTCAGGAATATCTGAGACAGGTCTTGCCATGTGCTCAGAGAGCCAGTCAGGAAGACCGGCGGGTATCTTGCGCAGGCCATCCATGTCGTCTGAATAAGCTATGAGTTCAGCTTTGTAGCCCATGTTCTTTAGAGCGAGCGCTATGCCGTACGCTCGTACAGCGTCGCCCATGCTCCCGATGTGAGGTATTCCTGAAGCGCCGAGGCCGCTTTCCACCTTTATCAGGTCCAGCTTGCGGCCTAGCTTCTGCTCGCGCTTTACAAGCGTATCAGCAAGCTTGTCAAGCCAAGTACCCTTGCCTATCAGGATCTGCTCTTCTTCCATCTATAGCACCTTCGAAACATAAGGCCCGTCAAGACGGTATCCCAATTGTTTTTTATAGTATTCCCTTGTCCCGACAGCACTTATTACTGCTATTTTGTCCAAACCCATCTCATCTCTTGCTATCCTTTCTGCTTCTTGCATCAATTTCATTCCATAGCCCCTGTGCTGCATTGACGCGCCTTCAGCCTCCAAGCCAACGCCTATTGCCTGTCCGTATACATGGAGCTCGCGCACTACTGCAGAGCCATCAAGCTCCTTCCTGTGCGGGCTCGATACCTTGCGCAGACGCAAGAAACCGAGCAGAGTCCTCCCGTCCCTACTCCCAAAAGACAGGAACGTTTCTTGTCCGCCGGACGCAATGTAATCCTCCCTTCTCAGCTGGACATCGTCGGCTTCAGGATAGCGCTTCTGCAAGCCGGCTTCTCTGCACCTTATGCACCGGCATTCACGGCCCTGTTCACGGAGTTTTTTCAGGACCGACTGGCGAAGGTTCCCGTCCTTTGGCCCTGCTACAATATCACCAGACTCGATCTCTCTCCCGACGCGCATTATCCGGACATAGTCAGGTACCACCTTTTTAATCTCCACGATAATATTTACAAGCTCATCATAAGAATAAGCCCGGTATTTTCCTACCTTGTGCATGTTGTACAAACTAGTATGTTCCAAAACTAGCGTCGGGTATACTTTGAGCATGTCGGGCCGGAATGACTCGTCGCTGAACATCTGCCCAAAGTCCTCAATATCTTTTTCAGGGGATGAGCCGGGTAGTCCGGGCATTATATGAGCCACTATCTTGTATCCGGCTTCCCGGGCAATCCGGAAGGCGTCAACAACGTCTTCAAGCGTATGTCCTCTATTGACAATTTTGTACACTTTATTCTGCAGAGACTGGACGCCTATCTCGACTCTAGTCACGCCAAGTTCTAACATCAGATCAACGTGGGGCTCCTTACAGTAGTCAGGTTTTGTCTCTACCGTGAACCCTACACAACGATTTTGCGCTGTCTCATTTGCAAGCATGGCGTCTGCAAGACTTACCGACTCGTAACCATTGAGTGCATCGTAGCATCCTTTAGCAAAACTACGCTGATAATCCTTCGGCATGAAAGGAAAAGTGCCTCCCACGATCACTACCTCGGATTTTCCGGTGTCGTGTCCTCTTGCCTGTAGCTGCTGCAATTTCGATGATGCTTGCTCGTATGGATCAAAGGCGAACCTTTGCGCGGCCTTTGTAGCCGGTTCCGTCCCGGTGTAGCTCAAAGGGGTGTTGAACTCTATCCCGCCGGGGCAGTAGGTGCATCGACCATGCGGACATTCAAAGGGCGCAGGCAAGACTGTAACGACAGCAACGCCTGACGCGGTCTTGGCAGGCTTGACCATAAGCATCTTGCGATACCGGCTATCTTTTGGCAGGCAGGCCAGTATGTGTTCGTTTCTTGGCATGGTCTCAAGTCGATATGCGGCAGCTACTTCCCTCACCACCTTTCGTACTTCACCGATAGAAAGCGTCGATTTGGTTATCCTATTTGCTATGGCGACACAGGCTTTTTGGTAATTATCCGGGCCAGAGACTGCTAGCAATATTCGTAAAAACCGTCTGTTAGCATATTAATTTTGGCATCAGAGTTGGCTCTTCTTGCCGGCAAGCGACGCGACGACACCTGAGCCTCTTTCTATCTTGCCTACCTGCAGACAGTGCATTCCATGCCTGCCAAATATCCGGATTATTTCATCCCTGGCCGCTCTGGGCGCTACGAGGCAAAAGCCTATTCCCATGTTGAATGTTCTGTACATTTCTCTGATATCGACATTGCCGTCAAGTTGTATCTGCTTGAATATGCCTGTGACTGCTGGCAGGCTATCAAGAACATAGCGGACTTTCTTGTTGAGCCGTGTCAGTTTCGTAAACGAGCCGCCGGTGACGTTGGCAAGACCGTGCACCCGGACCTTTTCCAGAACCTCCAGAGTAGGTTTGACATATATCCGCGTAGGTGTTAGCAATTCCTCGCCAACT
>CAZPIL010000236.1:0-2845 GCA_964586705.1 uncultured Nitrososphaera sp.
CATACACGATGGAGTGGGGGTTTTAGTAGCAGATGGTAGAGATTCTGGGAGCAGAAATCGAGCTTTTCACACTGATAGTTTCAGCAGCGATATTTGCCGCCGGCGTGCTTGTCGCAAGCATCTCCAAGGTGTTTGTAACCCGCTTTACGGCCGCAAAGGTTCCGCACGACGTCTCTGCCATGCTGAAGAAGGTGGTATTCTGGGTAATAATAGCAATAGCCGCGTTTTCGGCCATAGGGAATGCCGGCGTGGACTTTACGGGAGTGCTGGTCGCTGCGGGGATATTTGGCGTCGTGCTCGGTTTTGCCCTGCAGCCTGTCATCGTGAACCTGATCTCGGGGCTGTTCTTACAGTTTGACAGGGTTGCCAGGATAGGTGATCCCGTGCACCTAGTAGATGAGGATGTGGCCGGGATAATCCTGGATGTCACAATCTTTTCGACTAGGATCCGCACATTTGACGGCGTGTTCATGAGGGTGCCAAACGACAAGGTCTTTACCTCTCGCATCAAGAACTTTTCAGCGCACGTCGCAAGGCGCGTGGACCTGACAGTGGGTATAGCCTACAAGGAAGACGCACCGAAGGCAAAGGCGCTGATAACAGAGATGCTTGAAAACAACCCCCGCGTCCTGACAGACCCTGCACCAAGCGTGATGGTGTGGGAGTTTGCAGACAACAGCGTCAACCTCTGGGTCTGGCCATGGGTGCCCGCGTCAGAATGGTTTCCGCTCAGAGGGCAAATAATGGAAGACATCAAGAACCTGCTTGACAAGAACGGAATAGAGATACCCTTCCCCCAGCGCACCGTATGGTTTGGCGAGTCAAAGCAGGGAGAAAAAGACAGGCTGTCTGTCACCCTGCAGGACTCTGACGGTGAGGAGGAGAAGAAGAGGAATAAGAAACTGCAAGCCTGATCTTGTGTTGTTACCAACAGCCGTTTGAAGATGGGAACCTTGGGAAAGAGAAAAAACAGCAGTGCGAGCCTACCGTCCTTACGTCTATAGGGTTTTATAACGCCCAAATCGATTGCATTGAAAGGGCCGTTAGCTCAGCTTGGAGGAGCGTTCGACTGATAATCGAAAGGCCGAGGGTTCAAATCCCTTACGGCCCACTACGATATGACTTCTTTTTACCGGGTTTCGCCAATTTTCTACCAGCAGGATCCTTCATTGCGATCTATCTATTTTGATTTAAGGCCGTTATGGGTTCGAGCGCCACCGCTACTGTCGTCTCGGCGGTTTGACTGCGGACTTCTTGCGATTAGGTTATACGCCACATCCGGGCAGATAGCCTGATGGAAATAGACGTCTCAGATGGCCGGATAGTCCTAAACAAGGAGCTTAACGACTTGGACAGGCTGGTCATCGACTTTGTGAGCGTCCTGGACAAGTCTAATGTTAAATACGTCCTGGTCTCCGGCTACATCGCCATACTCTTTGGAAGGAGCAGGTCTTCTGAAGACATTGACGTGATAGTGGAGAGGATGCCAGAGGGACGATTTCTGGCGCTGTCTGAAGAGATTGCAAAAAGCTTTGACTGCATCATTACTGCCGATCCCAAGAACGCATATGACAATTACCTGACCAAAAGAACTTCGATAAGGTTCGCTAGGAAAGGCGAGTTCGTGCCCAACATGGAATTCATGTTTCCCAAAGCACAGGATTTGGATAACTGGGTTCTGAACAACAGGCTGGAAGTAATTCTCAATGGCATCTCGCTCAAGATCTCCCCAATCGAACTTCAAATTCCCTACAAACTTTTCCTGAGCAGTTCAAAGGATATTGAAGACGCACGGCATCTATACATGATATTTAAGGACAAGTTGGACAAACACCTTCTCGCTCAGTTTTTGATAAAGATTGATAAGAAAGGTAGATTCAATAAATATCTGACATGAAACTTCCTGAAATAGATCTAGAGGAGCTCGAACAGATCAAGGAAGCTAACTTTAGAGAAAGGCTGGAATTTCAGGATAGATATGTTCAATGGATGAAAAAGACGGGCAACATCAAATGGAGCTCGGAGCAAAAATCCATAATAAACAGAAAATCAGACTAGCTTTAGAAAGCTTTTCAGCTCTGCCTATTGCATGATACTTTGAAACCTGCTTCTAGCGGTGATATCGTTATGGGAACTCGAACCGAGGGTTCAAATCCCTTACGGCCTATGAAAAATTTTCTTTCTTTACCGTTTTTACATCGCCAAGATTTCTTTTAGCAAGAGCGTGAAGGAGTAGGTATATAGAAAATAGGAGATGAGCCTCAAAATTAGGCAGGCTTCTCCGATCATTTTTATCTATGCTCGATATGTTACGATGTATCCTAGGGATCGTCCAAGTGGAGCAAAACTCAAAACCTATCTACCTTGACTACAACGCTACCACCCCTGTGGACCCAAGAGTTCTCGAATCAATGCTACCTTATCTTCGGGACAACTTTGGCAACCCTTCTAGCAGTCATGCTTACGGTCGTATTCCAAAGGAAGCTGTGGAAAAGTCAAGGGAGCAGGTAGCTTCGCTCATCGGAGCAAATGCTGGCGAGATAATCTTTACCAGCGGCGGGACAGAAAGCGACAACCATGCAATCATGGGCACTGCACTGGCAAACAAGGAAAGAGGGAGGCACATCATCACTTCAGTAATCGAGCATCCGGCCGTTTTAGAGTCGTGCCGGTATCTGGAAAGACTTGGGTTTAAAAATACCTATCTTCGCGTCGACAAGTACGGGGCAGTCCGTGCAGAGGACGTAAAGGCTGCCATCAATGACGAAACAATACTGATGACCGTCATGCATGCCAACAACGAGGTGGGCACCATCCAGCCTATAGAAGAGATAGGAGAGATTGC
>CAZPIL010000237.1:0-2827 GCA_964586705.1 uncultured Nitrososphaera sp.
TGCCATGTAAAGCCGACAGTGGTGGATTGGGTTCAGACACACTACCCTTGGAGCGATGGGAATGCACACCTGTGGAGATCAGAAGCTCGGTGGCTGAAGCAGGAATATGCTGTTGTTGTGTGGTGACGGCGACACATATGCAGCTAACAATAACCGGAGAAACGGGCGAAAACCTGTCCGGGAAGCCGGTGCCCTTCAGGGGGCTTGGTAGTTCACAGCTGCACGGTAAAAAATCAAGCTGCTAGCGCTCCTGCACGGTAGGCCTTATCGCTATCTCGTTAACGTTCATGTGAGGAGGCGAATCGACTGCAAAGAGTATTGTATTTGCAATGTCTTCTGCCTTGAGCGCCGCCATCTGTTTTGTTGACTCGACGAACTTGGCAAGAGACTCGTCGGTAATGGTATTGTTCAGCTCTGTATCAACTACCCCCGGCTCGATGCACGTGACGCGGATGTTTGAGCGCTGGCTAAACTCCTGTCGCAGCCCTTCAGAAAAAGCGGTGACAGCATGCTTGGTCGCGCAATAGACGGCCCCCGCGGGAAAAACTACCCTGCCGGCTATTGATGACATGTTGACAATGTGGCCGGATTTCTTGGCAAGCATATGCGGTATTGCAGCTGCCGTGCAGTAAAGAATACCTCTGATGTTTACATCAATCATCTGGTCCCACTCACTTACCTTGAGCTTCTTGAAAAATGAGAGTGGCATCAGTCCAGCGTTGTTGACAAGGATATCCACAGACCCCCACCCCTTCACAGCTGCATCAACAAAGGCGTCGCACTCGGCCTTTTTCGTGACATCAAGTTTCTGTATTATGATCTCGCCGCCGGCCTTCGTTATTTCCTGCTGGAGTGATTCTAACTTGTCTGTTCTTCTTGCGCCCACAGCAACTTTGGCGCCGGCGCGAGATAGAGCGAGTGAGGTGGCCCGGCCTATGCCGCTGCTTGCCCCGGTGACCAGTGCGACTTTACCCTTTATCATGGCCGCAGGATTTGTTTGCGACGTAATATGCTTTTGGGTTAGATCCTTGAAGCCTCTGTCACAGGCAGTCAGAAGCTGTCGATAGCGCTTGCTGCATTCCCCGTTACCGGATGCAGACCATATTCTGCAAAGCTTAAGTATGGATTTGCGGTAGCTTGTTCATGAGCCTAGACGATGGCGACGAGCTTGCCTATCTCTGGACAAAGGTCAAGTTCGTGCAAAAATACATGAGAGCCAACAACTGTTCGTTTGACGTGGCCGAGCAGGAGTTCCGCCACTGGATAGACGGCCTCATGGACAGCAGGATAGAGCTTTCAAATCGTATGCTAAACGCGTCGAGCGGCTGAAAAAAAGCAGGTGATGGGTGAATGTATGGATAGGCTGCCAAGCCTATTCAAGCATGTCTCTGGAGGAAGTTCCAAGCCTTCCAAGGAATCCGAGTACGCAGCCAAACAAAATGTGCATGGCAAGCGAGCCGGCGATCACCATGTCAGACAGACCCACAAGTCTAGCCGCGAGCTCCTCGTTTGAGATCTCCGAGAGATGGCCTGCGAGTTCGACGTCTTCGGGGGAGATTCCCTCTGCCAGCGTCTGGAGCATTGGTTGGATGACGGCAAGGTGCAGAGGCAGGAAAAGTATTGCCCATACTACCACCCCGGTTATGGGACCTGTGGCCAGTCCCTTGAATACAGAGCTGATGTAAAGAACCTTCACACGGTCTGAAATTATCATGTAGGCTATGCCTATCACGGTTGCAGCTATCATGTGCATCAAAAATCCGACGTAGACGTCAGTTGCAGGGCTCTGGCCCAGTGCCATGCCTATAACCTTGTAAAATGTTCCCGGAGGAGTAAGTATGAATGAATCAATTGCAAGGATTACCGCAAATATAGCCCACGCGGCAGCCTGCCCTGCGACGATGCCGGACTTTATCGAGTCCTTGATTGGCGCAGGTTTTGTGCGTTTTAATTGCATGGATGTCTTTCGCATTTCAAATATTTAGTAGTTAATACAAAAATAGTTGTAGAAATCCTAGAACTTTTTTCTAGATTTCAAAACAATGGAACAAGACTGGAATTCATTTACGCGCTTTGCTGCTCTGTCTGGAGCTTTTGCTTTCGGGCCATGAACAACAAGAGGGAACCAAACATTGCAAGGATTACCGCAATGCCCTGCGCCCCTCCCAGTGGAACGAACACAAAGTATGCTACTGAAAACGCAAAGCACACTATGGCCTGTATAGTATACACATACAGCTGCCTCATGCCTGTCTTTCTTGCTACCAAGCCTGTTGCGAAAAAAGCCGCGGTTGGATACACCGTATACAGCACAAAGTCCACTATGTCAACGCCGTTGTGCGTCAAGCGTATTTTACTTCCTCAATTCGGTATTTAATTTTAGAGCTTGGCGTGTACCTGCACCGCTATACCTGCCTCGATAAGCGACCGGGCGTTTTCAAGGGGGAGGGTGGCGACGTCTTCCTGGTTGAAGGGGCCGTACTTGGTCATGTCAACGCCAATGAACTGCTCCATAGGCTTTATGAAACAGACTATGATCCTCTTTTCTCGCATCCTTGTAGATATTGCCTCAAGCACCTTTGGCCTGCCTCTGCTTGCAGCCGCCATGACCTCTTTTATGCGGCTGTCAGACTCGTCCTTGCCATCCAGCACATACTTCTCCTCGTCCGTCAGTTTGGAATAGTCGAGCTGCTCGGAGACAGAGTGTGTCTTTTGCTGCCTGACTTGCACCAGCAGCCGCGCCGATGTGGACATCAGTTCTGCTATCCTGTCCTTGTGTTTGGGGATTCCCTGTTTTTTCATCCAGGCTCTGTATATAAAACCGTCT
>CAZPIL010000238.1:0-2816 GCA_964586705.1 uncultured Nitrososphaera sp.
AAGAACGTCCTGTCCGACACTGTCGTTAAAGTACGTTCTTTCATTCTTGCAGCCAGCAACACCGCAAGCATCTGCTACTCGAAAGAAGTAGCAGAGATTGGATGCACCACGACAGCAGGAGTTGACAGGAACCTTGCAAATGTCACTTATGGCAACCATGAGTGTGTCATCATCTTTGATGTTTCAAAGGTAGTCAAGGTGGCAGAAAATACGCGTTCTGTCACGCGGTCATTCAAGCGCAATGACGTGGGGATTCGCAAGATGATAACTGACGAGTACGGTCGACGTCGGCGCAATCGCGTAAACCAACTCTTGCATAAAGTATCAAAAGCAATAGTACAGGATGCAAAGGAGCGCAAGGCAGCAATCGTATTTGAGGACATCACATTCATTCGTAGACTCTACCAGCGCGGCAACAGGCAAGGTAGAGAATATCGTGGAAGAATGAACTCATGGCCTTTTCATGAATTGAAAAGGCAGGTAGAATACAAGGCAGCATGGGAAGGCGTGAAAGTATGGACATTAACGAAAGGCAAGACGAGAGGAACGTCGCAGGCCTGCCCTCAATGCGGAAAGAGACTCCAAGAGGCAGGGCGTAACGACCCATTCCACAGGCGGCAGCTCTGGGGCCCAGACTGTCAGAGGTGGATGGACCGCGACGTAGTTGCTGCGATGAACGTGTCTGTGAAAGGGCGCGCTTTCCTTTCCGGTGATGGAAAGGGTGTGTTCAAGCGTCCAAAAGGGCCTGCAGGTGAAGCGATGGGGGGACCCGATGACTGCACCGGTAATCCTCAGAGTCGATGTAGGCAGGTTGAGTCGCTGTCAACTGAGAGTTGACACGGTTGTTCATCAACCTAGGACTTGACAGAACCTGAAGTCAGGTAACATAGAGCTTTTTAGCAAGAACAACAGCTGGCACGATCACTGCCAGAGACAAGAGACCGAGGTGAAGCCCTGCAAAAGCGGTTATGAATATTGAATCCAATACAATGATCGAAAGGACCAGATTTCTCACTGCGTACTGTATTCTTTGTGCCTGTGTTGTCTTGTCAGATAGAACCTGCCTCATGGTAAAGTAAATGACTAGCGTGAAAAGCACAATGTTGACTGACATTTCAGGAATTTCCAGATAAAGTGCAAGTATCGCGACTGATGCAATTACTCCAACGATCATCGCGAATGATTGGAATATGCTCTTGCCATAGGAATTCTTTTCGTGCTGTCCGGCTTCCTTCCTGCTCAACAATGTGATTGAATATACGTAGGTGAAAATGATGCTTGAAGCAAATATCGTGGTCCAAGGAAGTTCCGTAGCCATGAGCAACGCGGGACTCGCGCCAAGAAATACATTCAAAAAGCGGGCCAATCCCATAACGGCAGGTCCGAACTTGCCTCGTTTTGCTCCGTAGTCATAGGCTATGATAACTGCACTCAATGAGGCAGAAACTATCAGGCTGACGACATTTACCATAAGTGCAGCAAGATTTGCTGCAACAAGCGCCGTGATCGCCAATAGGAGTGCATTGCGCTTTGACACGCTTCCACTTGGAAGTGGTCTGGAAGGCCGTTCCTTTCGGTCAGTAGCCAGATCAAAATAGTCGTTGAAGACTATGCCCGAGATATATAGGAAAGAAGATGCCGCCGCAAGTATGGATATGTCAACAATGTTGGCCTCAGAGACAGCCGTCAGTGAAAAGTAGCCTACTAGGATGTTGGTCAGTACAGTAAAGACGTTCGGCAGCCTTATCAGGGTGAGATAATTCCCTAGGCCTTGCTGCATGTCACGTAACACTATTTAGGTATTCGAATGCCGCTCTTGCCGCAGAGATAGGATCCTCTTGGTAGGGATAGAGCTCAACGGTCACAAAGCCCCGATACCCCGCCCCATCTATGGCCTTGAATATCGACTTGAAATTGATGCTGCCATGACCGGGTATCAGGTGGCGGTGCACCCTGTTTGCGGCTATATCTTCAATATGAAAATGTCCGGTATAATCTGCTAGCTTGTAAACTAATTCTTCCGGATCTTCTCTAACACAATAGAAATGTCCGATATCAAAATTGAGTCCCACACAGTCATTCGACATGCCCTTGATAAAGTTCAGGAATTGTGTCGAGTTTTCAAGCAGAAGATCCGGCTCGGGCTCAATAAGGATCTTGACCCCTGTGCTCTTTGCCACCCGGTCTGCTAGTTTAAGGTTTTCCAGAAAAATCTTTTCCAATGCCCTTCTACTCATTTCAGTGCCATTAATGGGTCCGCCCGGCTCGGTAGAGAGGTTATTGGCTCCTATCTTTTTTGCCATCTCTATGCAGTTGAGGGTGTGCTGCAACCTTGCATTTCTTTGGGTTATATCAGATTCTATCCACGAAGGGTGATAGACATCTCCAATTGCATAAAGAGTGAACGCGTTTAGATTGGAGATACTCATGCCAAGCTCTGACAGCAGCATTTTCGTATTGGCGATTTTCTCATCACCAAATAGTGGAGGATAGGCATGCGGTACATCGCACAGCAATTCCACCCCATCGTACCCCACCTGTGCTATTGATCTTATTGCCTGTTCTAAAGGAAATTTCTTGAAGGCGTTGGTGCTAAAAGCAAGCTTTGCTCGCAAGTCTATTACCCTGTCATGGCCGCCAAGTGAACTTGGGAGACTGCTTGAAGAATTCGTATGCGTTTAGAAAAGTGACCTTCTCGATATCCACAGAATCAATGCCAGCCTTTCGCATTTCCCTTGAGACCAAGGCTACGCTCAAAGGATCAGATACTCCCCAATCAGCGGCGCTATGTATCATTATCTTTTCCGTACCATATT
>CAZPIL010000239.1:0-2810 GCA_964586705.1 uncultured Nitrososphaera sp.
TCAGCAAGGTATTCTTGGAATGGCCTTTTTGCTTGCCTGCCCATTGATTTAACGAAACTCATCAGGTCAGGCAGACTGATGTGTTCGCTCTCAAGATAGCCATTAAGTGGACTTGCGACCTTCCTGCTAGTGCCGTATTTCCTGTACACGTTATTGATATCTGCAAAGCGATTCTTTATTATCGGCGATACATGTCGCGTCTTTCTTATGAACTCATCAAATACTTTTTTTCTGGCCCCATCATCACTTGTCATACTGTTGAACTGTCGCCATGAGCTCCAGTTTACAGGCGCGCCGGCAAACTTGGACGATTTTGATACAATTTTTTTGTTTCTTGCAGCATAGAGCTCAAGTTCCAGCTCTTTCGTCGATGAGTCTGCGATGTTTTCTATAGCGGCAAGCACAAGCTCGCTAGGCCCGTCAAAATTCTCGAGAAAAGATGTTGCGTTTAGGTTCTTTATTTCTGCAAGGCGCTTGATCGCCTTTTCGCTGTAGGATAGGCCGGCATATTGCTTGAATTGCTCATCAGATTCTGCTATATAGATACGCTCGTCAAGCTGGCACCATTGCTCAAGATTCATGGCAACTAGCGGCAATGATGATGTTAAAAACGTTATAACTTTTTAACAGCATAATGCATAGTTTCTGCTGCCATGCAACCACAAAACATGCGTTCACTATAAACCCACCAGTCAGATAAAAGACTTTGTCCAAACGTTTGGATCAAGCGTTAAATCGACTTTTCTCGAAGCTCATTTGTGGAGCCAGATATGGAAGTAGCTTCCCGCAAGGTTTCAAGGAGGGATTTCATGAAACTAATGACAGCTTCTGGCATAATGATGACATTTGCGCCTTTTGTCGAATGGGGCAGATACCTTCCAAATCCGGTGGGCAAAGAAGTAACAGACAAAACCAAAGCTATACTATCAAATGGCGAGGCGGCAAATGTTTCTAGCTTTCCAGTGGATCATGCAGAAGTCATAATCTATCCAAAAACTGATGACCCTGTGTTAAACAAAGAGGCATTTCGAACGTGGCAATTGATAAGGCTGCCAGAAGAGCTTGGAGGCAAGGTCAATGATGTCTCTGCATTTCGCCTATACAGCATGGTATGCTTGCACTTGTGGTGTCTTTGGAGATACTATCCGCGAAGACCTCATCCGGAGGATCCCTCGAGAATTATTGGCGGCAACGGCGCTTGCCCTTGTCACGCAAGTACATATGACGTTCTGACAGGCAAGGCGTACGGCGGTCCTGCTGCACTCCAAGGTCCACCATCTGATGTGCTTCCAAAGCTAGACCTAGAAGCTGATGCGGCCGGCGACTTGTGGATAATGCCGCCCAACTGGGATGTGAATAAGAATGGGATTGTAGGATATGGAAGATATCTCTAAAACCTTTTATCTAAAAAACACGATATATAGTACGAATACGAAATCTATGAATACAGCAAAGACGGCGAGCATCGTCGTTGCGCTTTTTACAGCGCTTACCCTAACTCATGCAGCATTCGTAGACTATAGATCAGGAGCGTCTGACGCAAGGACAGAAGTCAAACAGCCAAGTCAGATGCAGTACCTTCAAACCCGTAAGTTTGGCATCGAGTGGCAGACCTTTCTTGGCGAGTGTTTTCGAGGTAAAACTAGGCAAAGGTGGACTGAAATCGGCATGTGTGCCGGCGTCTACGAACTGCTTGTGCAGATGAAAGGCGGGCACACTAGGACCAAGCTTCTTGGCATGTTGGCTGAGCCAAAGAACAAGCTCCAGCTTGCAAACAAGCTTGGCATAGACTGGAAGGCAGTTGACAGGCATGTCGACAAATTGCTTGAATTTAATCTTGTACAAGTTACCGCCGTTGCAGGTACATGCACAATGTATGTGGCGACGGAGAAAGGTCGACGAGCTCTTGCGCTCGCTTCAGGATGCACAAAAGTCTGAGATTATGAAAAGTGTAGAAAAGAGGAAGGGAAAAAGAAGAGAGGTTGTGCTTACGCGCCTGCCATGCCGTTGCGCAGTTCCACGCCGCGGTGCTCTGCGTCTGCCATGGCAGCTTCTCTGTGCATTTCAGACATAGCACAACCCATTTGTGCTTCGGGCTTGCCGCGTCTCATGAGTCCGCGGTAAAGGCCCGCTTCCAATGTCTGGCCGTGTGCCGTCTCCCATTCTTCGACAGGGATAGAATACTTCTTCTGTATGCGATCCCGGTACCATTCTGGAATGACGTTGAAGGCACAGAAGGGTATGATCCTCAAGTCAGGAGTCAGGTAGTGTATGTCGCACCTCTGCAACCTTTCAAGATCTTCGTTGTACTTGTCTTGGAAGTGCATCATGCCAAGGAATAGCGACCTTACGTGCCAGTTGCCGACAGAGTCAAAGTTGCGCTTCAGCAAGATGCTGGAGAACATTTTGGCCAAGTCGAGACCATGTGGCTGCTTGTCCTTGTCTACGAATGTCTTGAGCTTCCTGACAACTTCAAGCATTGTCCAGTAACGGTTAGCACCGGACTTGATCTCATCCGCCTTTTCTTCAAAGTACTCGAGTACTCCTTTTAGGTCGACAAATGAGGTCAGTGGCGTCAACTTCTTTGTCTGTGTGTCCTCAAAGACATATGTTCCTGCGCCGCAGGCAAAGTGTATTGATAGTTCATACTTGGGCTTCTTGCTGAACGCCTCAATGATGTTTGTCATGGGCATGCATGAAGGTACTGGGAACCATGCGTCAGTCGAGATCTCGCCATTCGTCTGCTCTTCGATGCGTTCGATGCAGTCAGGAATCGTAATCCGGTATTTCTCGCGCTCTTTCTTACCCAT
>CAZPIL010000240.1:0-2770 GCA_964586705.1 uncultured Nitrososphaera sp.
GCTTACTACGCTCATAGATTAGTTTCCTATCTCTCTTCTTAATAGGTATGTATGCAGAGCCTGACGCTGTATCGTCGCTATTTGCCTCAGAACAGCGTCAGGTAGAGTCGGTAGCGCTTCTTGTTCTGGTCGACATAGGACCACATTGACTCGTCGACATCGTGCTGTACAAGCATTTTTGTTTCTTTTTCTGGAAGATTGTCGTAGACTGCCTGGCCCATTATTATCCTGTCTGCCGGAACTACTGCAAGCATCTTGGAAGCCATGCTTATACTGGAACCTATTATGTCAATATGTGAATTTTCTAGACTCTTACCATATAACATGACAAGTACCTCGCCAAAGTCTATCGACACCTTTACTTTTAGTTCGGGCAAGCCGTGTGACAGCAGCGCCGGTGCCATCGCACCTTTTATCACTTCGTGCATCATCCTGGCGCATTCGAGTGCGCGCTTGCATGCTTGTCTACCATCGTGTTCGGCAGGAAAAAGTGCTATTACGGCATCACCGACGTACTTTAGCACATAACCACCAAAATTTGCCACCACCAGACTCATTTCTTGGGAGAACAGCTGCAGCATAAGTGCAAGATTGTCTGACGGGAGCGACAAAGCAAGTCTTGTTGAACCATAGACGTCAACATACAGGACAGCAACATTGGTGTTAGAGTTCGCGTGCCTTCGAAGATATCGCTTACACGCGGTAGTCGACAAGTCTATCTGGACACCTTTTTCGATCGTCTGGACAATCCTGGCATGGATCTGCTCCATGTCAAGCGTCGGCGAGATCAATATCTAGTGCACCCTCAATGTAATTTTGCGTCTACATCACTAAAAAGATTTGGCCATGGTAGTATACATGATATTTTAATATAAAATGTGTCCTCTTCAATTTATGTGCCGCAATAAAAATGCCAACTTGTAATCCTCTGCATAGGCATTATGATTGGCAGCAGAGGTAGTTTTTACGTTGGCCCTGTGCATATCTATGTTCATTTATTACTCTGGACTGAGTGAGTGGTGGCTGTTGAAACATTTGCAAGGTTTAATGGCACAGACATGACCGTGCACGAGACATGTCCATCAAATAATTCTCATAGATGTCAAGATTTTGAACTACAAATCTCTCAATAGGCCGGCATCGTAGATCTTTTTTAGGACTATCAATTATTGGGTGGTTCTGAGATCTAGTTATAGTCAGGATCCTTTCTTTTTAATGTCCTTTTGCCTAAGTGTGCTTTTCATGTGCCATGATAGTGACAAGCGCCGCATTCTTGGCGGCAATCTCGGCCACCCTTCCGCTGTCCGCACTGCCTATGATTATTGCGTCGCCATCTTCCGGCTTTAATTTTTCAAGAAGCTCCTTGCGTAATGCCTGCTCTTTTTTCAGAGGGTCGTTAATGCTATCAGGCATCAAGAATTTGTCTTCTCTATGAAAAAGTGTAGTCGCGCCTATTGCACCCATTCTTATCGCCGAATCGCGCTGCTCTATACCCGACCTGATTGCAAATCCAAAGTCTTTCAAGAGCACTGCATAGTTGTGCCTTCCAAGTGCCACCGAAGACTTGGGGAGCGTCATTTCTGCAGGTATAGCTGACAAGATGCCTTGACAGATAATTTTTCCTCTTGCTGTCATGCGTGTCCCACCATTAGATGTCTCTACAAGTCCTCTTATCTTCATGTGTTTTATAAGCGTCTTGACTGCACCTTCGCCCAGTCCTAGTTTTTTGCCTAACGCATCGCGACTTACGCGTCCGCCTTGCAACATCAGTTGCAAGGCGATGAACACGTGAACCGCTCCAAATGATAGCAGTCTGCTTGGTGCATACCTCGTGGCCACCTTTTCGAGTGTCCTAACGTACATGTGCATATACTGTGACATTGTGCTTGGGACGATTTATTCATTACATGTGGGTTGGATAAACCGTCCAGTTGGATAAACTGTCTCATTCTTTATATAACACCATGATTATTCGGAACTGAATGTCATTTACTGATCAGGTTGTAAGAGCTGCTGCAGGTGTTCCACGTATTGCTGTAGGGGTTCTCCTTGGCGTTCTCGTCCTCGGAGTCTTTGCAATGGGCTTTGATCAGGGCCAGATATTTAGTGTGGCCCAAGGAGAACAGGCGTACGAAGATATGTGGATGCACGAGTTTTATCATGACATGAGGCATGCTGCCGGCTTTGCATGCCACTAGGTCGACGCAGACATGAAGACTCTTACTTTTATTGCTATTACTCTTTTGTCCGGCGCCCTCTCCGGATCCTTTCTTGGAATTGTAAACCAAGGGTTAATCGAACCATACATCAGCGCAGCGATAGAGATAGAAAATCAGGCGGCTGCTGCAGAAGGTGAGCTAATCGATCCGGCCGAACTTGCTGAATACCGGATATGGCAGAGGGGCGGTAGCATAGCAGCCGGTGCAGTTCTTGGTATGTCTCTTGGCGCCCTGTTCGGAGTGATATTTGCCTATGGACGCCCCAGACTTCCGGGTTCGACCAACCTTAAGAAGGCACTTGTCCTTGCAGGAATCATGTGGCTTGTACTGTATTTAGTTCCTGCAATAAAATACCCTGCAAACCCGCCCGCAGTAGGTGATCCTGAGACAATATATCTGAGGCAGGGCTTGTACTTGACAATAGTTGCCATCTCTGGCTTCGCGGCCCTTGGCATCGGTGTGATATACAACAAGATCCCTGAAAGGTCACGCAGGCTCATTGCACCGGCCGCATATGCTGCCGTCGTGATAACAGCTCTTTTTGCATTACC
>CAZPIL010000241.1:0-2765 GCA_964586705.1 uncultured Nitrososphaera sp.
TGCAACAATTCACCCAGCTTTTACAGATTCTGCCTTTGCTCCGGGAGAAGAATGGCATGCACACACAGGAACAGTCGCCGTAGTATCTGTTCCGTATGAAGAAGACATACTGTGCTTGGACTCCATTGCAAGCCCTGACTTTTCTCTCAAAGTCACCGGTAGTACTCTAAAGCAGGTGCTAGCAGACATTGATGCCACAGTCAGTTCACAAGACGCAGACATGGCAACTTCATTTACACTGGTGGTTAATGAGGACTGCCCAGCGATTCCTGTACCCATCTATCAGAACGAAGTGCCAGATATCGTCGATCTGCCATTGCAGGTTGTAGCGCCAGCTCCGGCTCCATAAGAGTTACTGGAGCCTCTTCCTTTTTCTTTTTTATTTTTTCAGATTCCCGGGAAGAAATAAGTTATTTTTCGCACGCGAGCACCTTTTAACACCTGTGATGGCACAGCATAGCACGCAGCATCTAGCCATGCTTAAAAAGCCATTCTGCCGCCCGTATGAACTTGTCCTTGGTTACCGGCTTTTTGATGATATTGTGCGGACTGATTCCGGGAAATATGCTAAGGAGCTCGTCTGTGGCGTCCAAGGCAGATACGAATAGGAATCTACAGTCCGGGTTCATTGCATTCATGCTCTGATAGAGCCTCAGACCGTTGATACCCTCCATCCTTATGTCAAGTACAACCAAGTCGTAATAGCCGGGATTATTTGCAAAATTCTTTAGCGCCAAAGAAGACTCTGTAAATACCTCGGTGTCATAACGACCGGTTGACCTGAGAAACATCTTGAAAGTCAGACCAACCTCTGGCTCGTCATCGACTATCATGACTTTGTGTATGTGGTGTCTACTGCGGCTGCCACTGCCAGTTGCTAAACCTTGGAGATTTTGATGAGCCTTGCCCCGTTCGTAGCTTAAGAGCAGATCCTGTATCTTGCCAGGATTAATCATGGAGTTTTCTTCTTTGCCACCGCCAATTTCGCTAGGGATAACAGAGCGGCTGCTATCACTGCCCTGTTCATTTGTCTCCGCCGCCGGATAGGTGATGAGCCTTTTTCTGGCTTCCCTCCCCGAGGCAGTTATTGACACCTCACCCTGTTCGGTCATTCTGATCCAGCCAAGCGCGCTTAGTATGCCTAGATACCTGATGAGGGCATTATAGTTGACCCTTGAGGAGGAGGCAAGGTTAGTCCTGTTAAGATCCGCATCGCAGAGTTTGTCCAGAATCCTTTTTGCCACGTCAAAGGAAAAAGTACCAATCTCGCTTTTCATAGCCAATCCCAAGCAAAAATACTTGCAATAACTATTTAAGATGATACGTCAAAGTTGCATTCTGAGGACAGAACGTTTCTTTCTCTCATGTACTCACCGGCAGAGAAAAGTAAAAGGTCGCCCCCGGTCCTTTGTCGTTGTTTTTAGCCCATATTTTCCCACCATGTGATTCAACGATTTTCCTGCAGATGTACAATCCCAGGCCCGTTCCCTTGGCAGACTTGGCCGCGAACTTTTGAAAGAGCCTTGGCACTATTTCTTGATCTATGCCAGTTCCCGTGTCTTGTACGGATATGGTTAATTCCTTGCCGGAATCTGATATGCCTGCAGATATTCGTATGGTTCCCTCTGCTGTGAACTTGACGGCGTTTTCCAGTAGGTTGCGCAGGACCTGGGATATTCTGTCTCCATCAGCATAGACTGTGATACCTTTGCCGTCATTCACGAGCTTGCCGTCATAAGCTATGGTGACTTGCCCTTTTGCTTTTGAGCCAGATTCTATTTCTTCCACTGCCGTCCTGATGGTTTCATCGATATCAAGCTTGGAGAAATTGAGCCTCAGTGTGTTGCTTTCGATTCTGGCAACATCCAGAATATCTTCTTGAAGGTTCTGGAGTCTTTTTGCATTTCTTATTATAGCATCGGTCAAAGACACGTACTCGGCGTTGCTGGCAACATCTTCTCTCATAATTTCGGCCAGGCCCAATATTGGTTGGATAGGCGTGCGGAGCTCGTGTGCAACAATACTGATAAACTCATTCTGTGCCCTGTCATGAAGCTTTAACTTCTCGTACATCTCTGCCATGTTCCACAGACTCTCAAAGATTATCGCATAGGACGTAGCAAGGGTTTCCATATTGGAGTAAGTTGCAACTCCCGCTGCCTGGTAGGGGTCTTCGTTTGAATCGTCCTTGAGCTCCCAGGTCATGAACTGCTTTCTGTCAGAAATCATTATTGTGATCCGCGTGTTCAAGTCACTCTCTGTCAACTTGATACTGTCAGTTGATACTGCTTTGAGGGTTTGCTCTATTGTCTCTTGTATCAGCTTGTCCTCTTTACCCTTCTGCCTTGGTACAAGTATCTTTAGCGTGGCACCTCTTTCAAGCATCCTCTTGTATGATTCCAAAGCCCCCATCTGGACTGCAAGGGCAAACGTATGATGAGTGGCAAACAACACTTGAAACTCTTTTTGAGTGCTTTCCATAATCTCTGCGGCATTAGTGATGGATTTTCTCGAATCTCTGATTATCTCTATCTTTTGAACCTGTATTCCTTCTTCAATCTCTCTGATCTTTTGGTCTGCTGGTATCGACTTGGACCATAAACTTTCAAAAAAGTACCGGTGCTGATCCATTATGGCCCTTGACGTACTCCTGATTACCTCGGTTACCGGCTCGTTGCCTCTGTTTATGGTCGCAGTCGCCATATACTCCTTTTCAGTTACTGCAAAGTTCCCCTTTATGCCGTCGAGGTGTCGTATTTCCGCAT
>CAZPIL010000242.1:0-2719 GCA_964586705.1 uncultured Nitrososphaera sp.
AATCAGTATGGGTAACAAGGTTGACATGGATGAAAGCGACGTGCTTGAACTCTTGGAAAATGATGAAGATACGCGCGTCATTGTCATGTATCTGGAAGACATACGTAACGCCCGGCGCTTCATGGAAATTGCAAAGCGTATAACCCTTGAAAAGAAAAAACCAATAATCGTGTTAAAGTCTGGCAGGACTGCTGAAGGTGCCAAGGCCGCGGCCTCGCACACAGGCGCGCTTGGTGGCTCTGATGCAAACTACGAGGCTGCTTTTGCACAGTGCGGCGTTATCCGGGTAGACACCATGGGAGAGCTTTTCGATCTTGCAACTGCTTTTTCAAAACAACCTCTGCCTGAAGGCGATGTAGTCATTGTCTCCAATGCTGGAGGTCCTGCCATCATATCGACTGACTCCTGCTCCAGGTATGGGCTAAAGATGGCGGACATTTCTTCTATACGCGATAACATTGCAAAAGTGATACCGGCATATGGTTCGCCGCGCAACCCTGTTGATATTGTGGGCGATGCTGATCATGATAGATTCGATCAGGTGCTCTCGCTTGTCCTTGATCATCCAGCAGTAGGTTCAGTAGTTACAATGTGTACACCATCAGCTACTCTGAATTACAATGACCTTGCCCGCGTGCTTGTGCAGACTTCTGCCAAGTTTCCAAATAAAACCATACTCGCGTCCCTGATGGGCCTTGCAGAAGGAGTGGAAAACCGGAAAATAATGTCAGATGGGGGCGTACCATACTATGTGTATTCGGAGCCGGCAATACGGACTCTTCGGGCCATGTATGAGTTCAAGAGATGGGTAGACAGTGCCAAGACAAAGACCACCAAGCTCCAGTTCTCAAAGGACGCAACAAAGGTCAAGTCGATATTTGATGAAGTGAAAAAACAAGGCAGGAAGAACCTGTTAGAGGAAGAAGGTTACGAAGTCCTGAAGGCGTACGGATTCCCTACACCAAAGAGCATTCTGGGCGCGACGGAAGAAGAGTGCATTAAAGCTGCTAATGAAATTGGCTACCCTGTTGTTATGAAAATAGCATCACCGGATATCATACACAAATCTGATGCAGGTGGAGTGCGAGTCGGCATAAAGGGTGACGATGAACTAAAGGCTGCATTCCGCGCGATAATCGGAAGCGCGAAAAAGTACAAGGCTGATGCCAAGGTAAAGGGCGTATTGGTGCAGGAAATGGTTCAGTCTGCCAAGGAGACGATACTTGGTGCAAGCCAAGATCCCACTTTTGGACCTGTAGTAATGTTCGGATTAGGTGGCATCTATGTCGAGGTGCTCAAAGACGTGGTATTCCGCGTTGCGCCAATAAACGAGCAAGAAGCCACAAAGATGGTGGAATCGATAAAAACTATAAAATTACTAAAAGGCGTCAGAGGTGAAATGCCATCAGACCTAAAGGCAATAGCAGATTCTCTGCAGCGACTGTCGCAGCTGGTAGTAGATTTTCCTGAAATCAAGGAATTTGACGTTAACCCCCTCCTCGTGCTTGAAGAAGGCAAAGGCGCAAGAGTAGTTGATACCCGGATAATCTTGAACTAGCGCAGTTTGTTTCCGCACTCTTCGCAGAACAATGCGTCTGTGTCATTCTGGTATCCACACGATGCACACTTGGCAGACGCTGTCTTGCCTGCAGAGCCCAGGAGCATGATATCGCCAATCTTCGAGATGCCGTTCCAGTCAACCTCTTTACTCTCAGACTCGGAGGCTATCTTGACAGATATCTGAGCACTCCCGCCAGACCTGCGAAGGCCGATGCTCTCTACCTTGCCCACAAGCATCGCCTCACTATCATATGCCGCCATACCGATAAGCTGATCAATCTTGATGAAACCCTCATCAGTTGCTGTGGACGGCGCTGGCTGTTGCGCTGCCGGTCTCTGTTCTACTTCTTTTGTTTGTACCGGCTCTTGCTGCGCAGGAGCGTTAAACTTGCGGTATTGTGCTATGGTGGAATTGCATGTCTTGCACTTGTACTCGCCCTTTTCCACAAGCGTTACACCTTCTCCAAGATCTTCGTTAGGGTTTTCGTATTTTATTGCCGGAGCGCCCTCGAACTCCTTTTCACACTTGTTGCAAAAATACTTGGAAAACCTGTCCTCGTCGAGCCTGCCTATCCCGGCAAGGAACAGCTCAGGGCCCCCAAGGTTGGCCATCTTTTGCTCATCGTCTGTAACCTTCGCAATAGCGAAACCGCCGGAACCACGCAATTTTTTCTCGGCCATATCTTCTGCCATCATAATGGCAGATTGCAGCTTACTAGTTATTTAAATCGTGCTTGTGCAACGATATGTCCAAAGCAAGAATTCCTGATGTAATAATCCTGCTATTGTATCTTTTCTGGTACTTCAACTACGTCCCAATGCTCTGCAATGGCGCCACCTTCGATTCTATAGAGATCAGGGATGCCGTACGCGGCGGTCAACGGGATCGAGCTTTACTACGAGCGGCACGGCAACGAGGGTGCACCGGCCGTGGTCTTCCTCCACGGCGCGGGCGGCAACCACATCTCGTGGTGGCAGCAGGTGCCGAGGTTCATCGACCGCTACCACTGCGTGACCATCGACCATCGCGGCTTCGGCAACACCGCCGATCCGAGAGGAGCCGGTGCTCTTCTGTCAGCGCGAAGCGGCTGAGACAGCGATCTTCCTCGCCGAGGTAGCCGGCCGCCACGGAACGCCGGACTTCCGCCTTCGGATCAAC
>CAZPIL010000243.1:0-2713 GCA_964586705.1 uncultured Nitrososphaera sp.
TGAACCCGCAAATGGTGAGATTTTTATTAATATTCCTGAAAGACGTAAGCTGTCAGATAAGAACTAGTCGCCGACGTTTTAAAAAGATTTTTGAAACAGGGGGGCAGTACGTGAAATGTGGACGGGGCGTCCCGGGCGTTGGTGGAGCTGAATGAGGAAATCCTTCTTGCTTGTATCATTGAAAGAGGCAACGTAATCGATTATTACATTCGGCCGGGCGTTCCTATTCCAAACGAATGGCGGGCCAACGAATTGGCTGCACAAACAAGTCTAATGATGTCTATGGTACTGAAAGGTCAGGACTATATGGGCAAGCTGAGGTTTGTTCACTTCCACATGGAAAACGTAGACGGTCTGCACTTTTCGCTTGGAGGGGGTAAAGTACTGGCAGTCATGTTGATGCCACAAACTATTACGAGTAGTTTGGTGCAGACGATTTACGACAGGGTCAAGGAACTTGATGCAACAATGAAGTAATATCCTCGTCATTACAAAACAGCAAGGTTCATTTTCTGCCCGAGCATATTTCCTACTAGTCGCGTTTTTTGAGAAAACTTACTTGGCCGTTCATCTCTAGATACGATTCTTCGACTTCAGATAGGTCTCTGATGCCATGCAAACGCATCAGGGAATGATACTCTTCTTCGTTGAAACGGGCATCTCGAAGGCCCTTTGAAATAATCTGGCCGTCCTTGGCAAGCAGTATTGGTTTGGAGACAGTTATCCTACTGAACTTCTTGCTTTTCATGGTGAGAAAGTCAAAGAGTTTGAAGAGCGAAACAACTACTATTATCGATGTGAAGGCGTGCGGAAGCGACATCTCTTGATAGATCATTGGATCTCCGATGGCACTCCCAAGTCCGATAAGGATGAGAAGCTCGTACATGTTCAGCTGGCCAAGGCCCTTGTGGCCAATCCATCGTATGACCAAAACTACAAAGACAGTTACAAGAACGGTTCGTACAATAATTGACATGACAAAATCCCCGTCGGCTGCAAAAGCGTTGTCTACCAGGCTAAAAGGGAACGATTGCGAGCTTGCCATTGGTAATTGTGTGTTACTCAAAATTTAAGAGCATGTGCATGCGCCCCTGGAGGAATTCTGCAGAAAAATGAAATCTTGAACAATCAAAGTCACATGCTTCTCGCAGATAGACTCCTTTCTGCAATCCGCTTCCGTCAAGAAGCCTTTTGAGAAGGAAAGACATCCTCCTCCTTTGATTTGCTCACTTGAATTTTCTCAAAGTTTAGAGCCGGTCGGGCGGTAAACCAGAGCGCACTCTCCTTCTGGACAACAACGACAAGAAGAAAAATGGTTATTGGGCCAGAAGAGGCATCCCTTGTTCTTCTTGCTTGGGGTATTTCTCTTGCTCTCTCATCAGTTCAGCCACTTGCGAATAATGGCCAAGAAACTCTCTGCCTCTTTCTGTTGTACCGTATACTGTGTTACCCTCTTCCTCGCGTTGCTCAAGTAGTCCCTTTCCTTGCAGTTCTCTAAGGTAGTATACTATCTGTTCATAGCTGAGGTTGGCTCTGTACATGATGTGCGTCTTCTTTGTTCCTACTGTAGACAGGCTGAGGATGTCAGCCATTATCTCTATTTTTCCCCTGGTGTTCTTTCGTGTAATGGACATAACCTACTAGATTGCTATAGGTTATTTTAGGGGGAAGGTGAAATTCGTTCGGAAACGGCCGTTTCACAGCTCTTTTCAGGCGCTGCAAGGGTGGGTGTCGATTGCTGTTCGACGATCGTGAACTTATTCCATCAATCTCGGGTTCGAAATAAAACAAGAATCCAAAAGTTAAACAACGCATCCGTCCTGTCTTATTCAGAAGGCTAATATAGCGCATCTATTCTCTGCACCTTGTAGTGAATTTTACAATGCCGCCGTACGCAAAAAGGAACTTTTTGACCCGTTCGTTACGATTATTCTAAGAAGAGGTCTTATTTCATGGATATTCTTGCCATAGTACAATCTAATCTGCTCACACCTATGTGCTGTTCTTTATCCTCGGGATAATTGCAGCGCGCATCAAGTCAGATCTGCGCATCCCAAATGCGATCTCTTCTATGCTGCCAATTTATCTGCTTGCTGCCATTGGGCTGCACGGCGGCATTGAAATGCGAAAGACAGGCCTTGATACATTTGTACTTCCGATGGTAGTGGCGATCATCCTGTCAATTGTGATGACACTGTACCATTACCAGATCTTGAGGAGACTTGGCAAGTTCAATATATTTGATTCATATGCATTAGCATCAACCTATGGCGCGGTAGGCGCAGTAACCTTCTCTGTCGGGCTATCATTTCTCAGCAGCCAGAACATAGAATCAGAAGGCTACATGGCAGCGATACTGGCAGTACTAGAACCTATCAGCTTTATCCTTTCAATATTTCTTGTCAACTCTGCAGTAGTAAAGAGCCTGAAAGAGAAAAAGAAGAAGGCGTACCCAGACAATGAAAATCAGTCATCCTCCTCCTCGACATCGCTCCAACCTGACATGCCAAAAGGGCGCGAGATGGGGGCGGAACAAGAAGTAGTAGAATACGTGGGCGGTGCGCATCACGGCTCCGCTATAGCAGCCAAGGAGGCAGAAAACCCTGCAGGAAAAAGCAACATGCGAGCTGTCTTGCATGAGACGATAGCCGGCAAGTCCATAGTGATACTTATTGGCTCAATAGTTATAGGGTACGTCATAGGCGAGCAAGGG
>CAZPIL010000244.1:0-2679 GCA_964586705.1 uncultured Nitrososphaera sp.
AGCACCTTTGGCACGTGTGCAGGCGCAGATACGATGTACTTCCAGGCCTTTGCCAGAGCAAGAGTGAGAAGTACTGCTTGGCGCTCCCGGTTGTCATAAGCGCCCTGCAGAGATATTATGGCCTTTGAAGACATCCCTTTCTCTTCTCCTCCTCCTGCCTTGAACAGCCCTGCAAACGGTCCTTCTACCAGTTGCACAAGGTGCCTCTTTGCATGGCCGTTGACAACCTTGTATAAATCAAAAATTGAGGAAGCAGAGGTTGATTTTGCAGTTATCTCTTTTCTCGCAAGGTCGTCAGCACCTGCAATGTCGGCTATGACTTGCGGCACGTCGAGCATTTCAAACAACGCGTATGGATCAAGGCCCATGCAGCGGACCTTGCCCTGCGCGTCGGCCAGCTTGACCACTGAAAGGCCAAAGTAGCCTGCTATCCTTTCATACTCGCCCTGCGGATCTACGACGTATACATGCGCGTCAGAAAACCGCTCCATGGTGCGCTTTAATATTGTCTTGGCCGAAACTGACTTGCCTGCGCCCGATGATGCAAGCAGTATCATGTTATAGTTGCTGCGCAAACTATAGTCAAATACAACAGGAGACTCTGTGGCTATGTTGTGGCCAAGCATCACACCCCTTTCCACCTCAAGCAGGTCTGACGATACAAACGGGTACATGACTGCAAGCGAGCCAAGCTCTGTTATCAGATCCTTTCTCCAGATTCCTGTGGCTATTTTCCTCTGCATAAATGGCACGTCGGAAAAGCGCACCTCTGCAGCCCTCATGGCCTTTACAAACACCCCGCTTCTTGCGTCCAGGTCTCTGTGCGTGTCTGCGAATATGGCGCACGATACACTTGTGTAAAATAGTGCCGTCCTCTGTGCCCTCAGTGCCTGGTACACTGCTTCTGCCCTTTCTAGCTTTGGCAAGAGGCTCTGCCTTTTGGCAGCCGCCGCTTCGATGGTTGTCCTGTACTTTTGAGCCATTGCGACGGCTTGGTCTGGGTCTATCTTTTTTGTCCTGATAAAGACAAGGTCGCAGTGCTGCAAAAGCGAGTGAGCCCATGCCGCAGGCATCCTGGGTCTGAGAGCAGCCAGGACAAAGAGGCGGGCCGGGCGGCCCACAGGATCCGCTTCTGGCCCGTCAAAGGTATACCGGGCAAGCACGCTGCGAGCATGCTCTGTGACTATATCCAGACAGGGCGCAGGGGCCGCCTCTTTTGACCCAAAGCCAAGGGCCGAAAGGTAGCCGCCAATCTCCTCGTAAGCCGATATGAACGTCCTGATGTTGTCATATCTCTGACCTTCAAACTCGACGTAGGCCCTTGCCATGGTCAGCATAAGAGGGCCCTCACTGGCAGCGGTGTTTAGCAACTGCGCAAAGCGCGTCAGCATTGTTTCCTGCTTTTCGTCAGGCAGCGAGAAAAAGTTGGTGGGCTGTATTTCATAGACATGATGCCGCTGCTGCTTTTTGGGCCCGGACATTGATTCCGGTGCTAACGTTGACGATGCAGGTACCTTGCTCATGCCGCAAGAGCCCACGCCGCCTTTTAAGGCCAGTACGGGTTTGCTGGACGGATATGCTAGGCGCGCAGCAGGTAGACGTCTTGTGGTTTGAGAACATGGGAGTATTTTCAGAGCCTATCTTCAGCTTCTCATTTGTCCAGCTGACCTTGAGACAGGTAGGCACGCTGTTTGGCGGCCTGCTTTTGGCATACGCACTTGCAACAGGCTTTAGCCAGCTTGCCGGCGCCACTGTGGCGCTTCTTGCTTTATTGATAACCTTTTACAGGCCCCGGGTTATGCCGCCTGAACGGTACATAGTTGCCGCAATGCAATTCCTGGCTGCAAAGAATCAGCGCGTTGTAGAAAAGCACAGAGTGGCTGCACTTATGAGGTAATGCGACTACACGATTTACTCTGTAACCTAAAAGTACTTCTTCTTCATCGTCGTCATCGTCACCCGTTTTGATCATTCCGGTCAACCACCTTGGTGGTGGTAGTAGTATTGCTCTCCTTTCTTGCACGGACTACAGACAGCGCAAGTGCTCCGCCCAGTATCAAACCAACCACTGCAAGCGACGTGATGACAGGAATGTGGAACGTGTCTGAAACTATCATCTTTGCTCCTATGAACAGAAGCAGGGCCACCAGGGCAGGCTTGAGGTAATGGAACCTTTCCATCATGCCCGCAAGCAGGAAGTACAGGCTTCTGAGACCGAGAATCGCAAAGATGTTTGATGTAATGACGATAAACTGGTCGGTAGTGATGGCAAGCACCGCTGGAATCGAATCGATTGCAAAAACAAGGTCTGTCATTTCAATGATGGCGAGGGCAACGAGCAGGGGAGTAGCATATACTATTCCATCAATCCTCGCCAAGAACTTGCCGCCATGCAGGCCAATAGAGACGGGCATCACCTTCTTGAGCAGCCTGACAGCAATGTTCTTCTCGACTTCGATCTTTTTGTCCTTCTTTTGCACGATCATCCTTGCCGCCGTGAGGACCAGCAAGCCGCCGAAAACGTAGATCATCCAGTGAAACGTTTCAAGAAGCGACACGCCGACAATTATGAGGGGAATCCTCATTGCAATTGCACTCAGGATCCCGGCAGAAAGGACCCTGTGCTGGTAGGCATGCGGGATGCCAAGGGATGAAAAGATTAGCAAGAAAACAAACATG